>JAENYW010000051.1 GCA_016841555.1 Tepidibacillus decaturensis | reverse complement strand
CTATTCGCGATATCTTTCCACTTTTCTGCTGGATTCTCTATCGTTCCTGCTAATGGCTGATGATGTTTATACTGCCAATCATAAAATTGCAAACCATTAATATGATAGCGATTTAACTCCTCTATATTTTCTAGGATTTCTGCCGTTGATAGTTCCCCAAAATTCGTAATGTAACCATATCTTGGAAACTTTGCCCAATCAGAAGAAAAATCGATAGCAGTATTTAAATGACCTCTGATTTGATCATTAACAACAAACCACGCTTCCACTAGATAGCCCTTATAATCCTCTTTTGGTGCAACCCATTGTACAGAAATCCTTTGTTGTTCTCCTTTTTTAATCTCTTTTTTCTCAGATTCTATTCTATCTATCTCTTTCCCAAGGTGCTTAATAACAAATATAAGCTCCCCTTTTATATTATCTTCTGTTTCATTACTTACTACGGTATGAAGCGTAACTATTTCACCTGGGGAATATCTCGCTTGATCTACGTACAAATCACTAATCCATTCTCCCCCGTCCATCACATTACTCTGTAGCAGAACAACTTCTTTATCCCAAGAAAAATACATAGTTATCAAGACCAAAACAAGAATCACCATCAGTCCATATAGACGATATTTTTTTTCACCAAATAAACTCATCTTATCCCTTCACCGCACCTTCTCCAGTGGTGCTTTGGACAAATTTTTTCTGGAAGATAATAAAGATTAGAATAATTGGTACTATCGCAATAATAGATGCTGCAAATACTAATCCCCATTTCGTCGCATGCTGTCCTTGAAATAGCTGTAGCGCAATAGGCAGTGTTCGTTTTGCTTCTGTTTTTAAAATTGTTAGCGCTATAAAGAATTCATCCCAAGCTCCTGAAAAAGTAAAAATCCCCAAGGTAGCTAGTGATGGCTTAGATAAAGGAAGATAAATATGACGATAAATGGTCCATTTCCCACCACCATCAATAATGACCGACTCTTCTAATTCCTTAGGAATCCGTTCAAAAAATCCCCTTAGGAAAAAGGTGTTCCCTGCAATCCCAACACCAACATAAAGTAATAGCAATCCACTGTAAGTATCTACTAATCCTAAGCTTTTAATCACTGTAAACTGAGGAATAATATTCAACACACCAGGTACCATCATCGTAAATAAAAATAGACGAAACAAAAATTCCTTTAATGGAAACTGAAATCTAGCGAAAGCGTAAGCAGTCATCGATGAAAAAAACAGAGCAAATACAGTGGTAGTTGTAGCGACAAAAACGCTGTTCAAAAAATACCGTTGGAAATCATTCTTTCTCCAGGCTTCTATATAATTATCAAAGGATTTAGCTGCCTTTAGCAGTTCATCAGGATGAGGGAGGGAAAACGTATCTTGCGTAAATGAGGTTAGTAGCATATAAAGAAAAGGAGTTAGAACGATAAACACTCCGATAATTAAAAGCAGGTAGACAACAACCTTCCAAAATAATGACATTCCCTTTCCCTCCTAGAACTCAATTTTTTCTTTTCCTATTGTTTTTTGCTGCCCCCAGGTTACAAGGAAAATCATGATTCCCATTGTTACACTAATTGCAGAAGCATATCCAAAATCAAAAAAGTTAAATGCCTGTTTATACATATAGCTTAACAGCACTTCTGTCCTACCTAAAGGTCCTCCATTTGTAATCAGGAGTACCTGAATAAAGACATTAAAGGAGCCAATAATCAGATTAATAATTACAAAAATCGTAGTTGGCTTTAATAATGGTAAGGTTATAAACTGAAATACCTGCCGTGCCTTCGCTCCATCTATTGCAGCAGCCTCATAAAAATGTCTTGGAATCGATTGTAATGCAGCTAAATAAATGATCATTACCCAACCAATCCCTTTCCATATTCCCAAGGTCCAAATGACAATCATTGCTGTCCACTCATTTTGCAGCCAACTAACTGGATGAGTCAAAAGATGAAGCTTCTCATAAAAGATAAAGTTGATGAGTCCATACTTACCATCTGAAAATAAATACTTAAAAAGGAAAGAGACAACAACCCAAGAGGTAATCACAGGAACATAATATACTGTTCGAAACAAAACCTTATTTTTAATAAATTTGGCATTAATCAATATGGCAATAAAAATTCCAAACACCCACTGTCCGGGTACCGTTACGACACCATATAGCAGTGTATTTCTTAAAGATAAATAAAATTTTTGATCATGAAATGCACGTATGTAGTTATCCAAGCCAACAAAAATACTCTCCTTTGGAAAAAGTACATTATATTCAAAAAAACTCATATAAATACCCTTTAGCAAAGGAAATATGACAAATACTGCAACACCTATCAGCCCTAAAATAAGAAATGGAAACACATCCCAGGTTTGTTTGAAATACTTTTTCGTCAATCTGCATCCCCCTTTCGGGTTTATATAATTAGATTTTACAATTTAAGTTATAGGAGAAAGGTTATCAGTAGCGTGTAGCTACCGATAACCTTTCCATTTCTTTATTCTAAGAATCCGTCAACTTCTTGTGCGGCTTCATTTAAGGCATCTTCAGCAGACATTTCTCCACGAACTGCTTTTTCAAATGCTAGATTTAACGATTCCTGTATTTTCTCCCAATTTGGATGAGGCGTTCTTGGTTGTGCTGTTTTTAACTGTTCAATATATGGCTTAATAAATGGAACAGAAAGCACTTCATCAGAGCTTGCAGCCTTTTGGTTGGTAGGAATAAGGCCTGTTTGCGCCATGATTGTTTGTGGTTCTTCTGTCATCAAGAATTTCATAAATGTCCAAGCTTCTTCAGGATGCTTTGATGTTTTAAACATAACCAAATCTTCTCCACCAACAACCGAAACACTACCACCATCGTCAGTTGGAAGAGGTGCAGGTGTGGTTAAATTCAGTGCTTCATCACCTAAGATACTATAGAACCAAGGACCATCATCAATCATTAAATAGTTTTCCTTGATTCCATCCCATGTTCCTGGTTCTCCTCCAAGAATAGTTGGTGCTATTAATCCTTCATTATTTAATTCCACTATTTTTTCTAATGCAGCAATACTTTCAGGACTATTTAAATATCCAGATGCTTTTGTAAATTGATCATCGGTTACTCTACCACCAAATGTCCAAAAATATGGTAGAGAACCCCATGGACCTGTTCCACCAATTCCTATGCCAAATTTTCCTTTGGACTTTAGAGCCTTAGAAACTTCAATTAATTGATCGAAGGTTTTTGGTGGCTCGGATAAGCCTGCTTCCTTTAATAGCTCTTTGTTATAAATAGCAACCTTTGTGTTAGTGTTTAGTGGTAAACCGTAATAGTTACCATTGTAAAAGTTTGTTGCTAATGGTCCAGGGAATAATTGATTTTTCACATCGCCAAAACCTTCTTTACCATCTAAGGACGTTAACGCACCTAATTTCGCAAATTCAGGTACCCAAATAATATCCATTCTCATTAAATCAGGTGCTGCATCTCCAGCTACCCCAGCAATAACCTGTTGCTTTAATCCTTCATAAGGCATTCTAGTTGCTTCTACTTTAATAAGAGGATATTTTTCTTCAAATAATGGAAGTACTTGTTCATTGAAAATCACTTCTTCTGTATCGCTGTATGTGTGCCAAAACTCAATAGTTATAGGATCTTTAGGAGTTTCTTCTTTTTTATCTGCTTCTGTTTTTTCATTAGTCACATCTTGATTAGTTGTATCCTTTGCATTTGAACAACCGAATGAAACAATACCTAAGCAAACAATCAACATCGAAATCAATACAATACGAATAATTTTTTTCATTCATTTTCCCCTCTTTTCTAATCTTCATTATTTAGCTGCTCATGTAATATAAGATACATGGCATGAGACCACAGTAATGGTTTTGCTACAGGTCCCCAAAGCTTTACCCAATGATCAATAAATCCTTCATCATTCACATGATGTAAAACCTGTTCTGTCATATGCCCTTTTTCATCAGCTTGGTTTTCTACCCATTGTAGTTGTTTCTGTGCCTCATCGATTCGTCCTACGGATGCATAATACCAACCTAACCAACTGGACAATAGTAACCATTCTCCACCGCCATAATAGGTATCTTCAGGAAATCGATGAACACCTCCTTCATGTAATATTTTCTCTTCCATCACTTTAACTGTATTTTCTATATAGGTATCCTTCGGAGTAAAAACACCAAAAGGAAGGCTTAACCAGAGTAAGCTTGCATCAATACTGCTTGAACCAATATATTTCACAAAACGATTTTCATAAATGGCATTATTCATTAGAAATTCTTTTATCTTATTTGCAGTCTGTGTAATAGCATCTCTTTCTAAAAATTCATTAATCGCTGTTAAACCACCGTGAATACATGCTAAAGTAGAAGGATGTATTTTATCTGCATTTTCTTCCCAGCAATCACTATTAGGTAAATGCCAAAAGGTGATGAGATATTCAATCGAATCCTCAATGCTTTGGTTAAATTCCTCGAGAAGCTGTTTATTATTTGTTAATTTTATATGTTCACTTAAACCCCAAAGCCAGGTTCCATAGCCGTCTAATTGAAAATTAGGCCAGTCATCCTTTGCTTCTAAACCTTCTACGGTATATCGACAAGGGAGGAAGTCATGAGGTTCTAATCGTTCATTAGATTGAACCTTTCCCATTAATTGAATTATTTTTGGTCGATTCCTCTTTATCGTTTTATCTACCCATTGATAAAATTTCTTCGCTGAAGTATGCTCCTTTACAGTATCCATTGCATACGCGATAAAAGCACCATCTCTAAGCCAACTATATTTATAATTATCAAAATTTGGACTTGCTACAAATGCTCCAGAAGCATGTTGGTTTTGTTTGATAACATCAATACTTATCTCTTTTAAGTTTACGTTCAATTTCTTTTCTCCTCTCTTCTTATGCAAATATAAATAGTTGTCTAGCTTATCACCCTCCATCATCATTAATAACACTTTTACGTAAACGTTTACGTAAATAATAAAAATAAAAAACGTAAACGTTTACATTATGCTTTAACAGGAAGGTTGAAATTTTACTCACGTTAGTAAGAACATTGATGAGAGATAATTTGTTGCCCCTTGAGAAAATTACTGAATATTTTTTACAGATTGACGTTCAACAATCCTATGTTGAATAATTCGACTTTCCGCTGTGTTACCGTTTTTTATCATAGAAAATAGCATGTTTGTAGCAATTTTTCCCATTTCATATAATGGCTGTGCAACAGTAGTTAAAGGAGGTATAGACATTTCAGCCACCTTTAAATTATCGTAGCCTATGATAGATAAATCATCAGGGACCTTGATTCCCTCTTTATACGCAACAGATAATGCTCCGATCGCTATTTCGTCACTAGCTGCAAAAACGGCTGTAAAATCAGGTGCTTTTTTTAATAATTCTTCCATACACATGACACCAGTCTTATAACCAAAATCGATTCCATAAACGATTCGACGATTTTCATAAGAAAGATTATTATCTTTAAGCGCTTGAATATAGCCTTCCACTCTAGGTGTTCCTGCAATAGAATCATCTTTTGTACCACTTATCATTGCTATTTTCTTATGTCCGTTTTTGATAAGATATTCTGTCGCGCTATATGCTGCATGCTTATCATCTACCTTCACAAAAGGTAGTGGGTACCGATAGGAAGCAGTAGAAACTAACACGATTGGAATATTCATTTCTACCAATGCATCATAATACTCTTTTTTTAATACTTCACTAGTAAAAATAATTCCATCTACTCTTTTTTCATTTAACACCTGTAGATACTTCATGGTACGGACTCCATTAGAGTCTGTATTACATACTATGACACTATGATCTTGTTCATGCGCAGTATCTTCAATTCCATTTAAAATTTCTGAAGCAAAGATACTTGATACATTTGGAAATAATACTCCCAAGGTTTTCGTTCGTTTACTTACTAAGCCTCTGGCTATGGCATTAGGTTGATATCCTAATTCCTCTATAGCTTTAAGTACTTTTTCCTTTGTTTTTTCTGAATAGCCAGGGAGTTCATTTAATATACGGGATACAGTTGCTGTAGATACATTGGCTTTTCTTGCTACATCTTTTATCGTTGGGATCATTAGTGGTCTCACTCTTTCTTACGTAAACGTTTACTATATGTTAATAATAACTTCTGAAAGCACAACTAGTCAATACTTTTTTTGTTTAGGTTCAATATTTTCCACCTTAATGAACAATTTATTCAGTGTTCCTTTTATTCAATAATTTTTAAGATATAGTTAGGAGGTGAAGCTTGTGTTTAACAAAACAAAATTTAAACAAATTTTAACCTATATTTCTTTTGTAGGTCCTGCATTTTTTGTATTTAGTATTATTGTTATCATTCCATTTGTTTTAGGGATGTACTATTCGTTTACCGATTGGAATGGGGTTTCAGGCACTATTAAATGGGTTGGAATAGATAATTTTTTCCAAATCTTTACTAATGATTTACAAGTAAAGAGTTCTTTTTTATTTACAATCAAATTTACATTAGCTTCTGTTATCTTAACGAATCTGCTAGGTTTTTTGTTAGCGTTATCGTTAACACAATCGCTAAAAACAAAAAATATATTGCGAACGGTATTCTTTATGCCAAATCTTATTGCTGGACTTCTATTAGGATTTATATGGCAATTTATTTTTGTTAAAGGATTTTCTTCAATTGGAGAAATAACTGGTTTTTCAGTCTTTCAATTGCCTTGGTTAGGGGATGCAAAGACTGCTTTTTGGGGGATTGTTATTGTAAGTGTATGGCAAGGAGCAGGATATATTATGATTATATATATTGCATCCATTCTAAATATTCCTCATGAAGTGATTGAAGCGGCACGAATTGATGGTGCAAGTGGATGGAATATGTTGAGATATATTATGTTACCTTTAATTAGACCTGCGATTACAATTTGTTTATTTTTATCTATCGCTTGGTCATTTAAAATATTTGATTTAAATTTTTCCTTAACAAGCGGAGGACCGTTTAAATCTACTGAATCTCTAGCTATCAATATCTATACAGAAGCATTTGTGAACAATCGATATGGATTAGGTGCTGCTAAAGCTTTCTTATTTTTTATCATTGTCGCTACAATAACAACGTTTCAGGTTTTCTATACAAAGAAGAAAGAGGTTGAAGCTTAATGGAGCAGAAATATACAAAACAAGTATTATTGCTGGTGATTGTAACTATTATATTAGGTTTAATCTTTTTAATCCCATTTTATTTTATTATTATAAATTCATTAAAAAGCTTTGCAGAGATTCTATTGAATACCGCTGCATGGCCTAAAGAATTTCAATGGCATAATTATGTAGAGGCGTGGAAACGTCTCAAATATCCAAGGGTATTTCTAAACTCTCTTATCATAACCGTATTTAGTAATCTTGCAATTGTACTTTTTAGTTCTATGGCTGCTTATCGCTTAGTAAGGACACCAAATAGGGTAAGCAAAATTATCTTTTTCTTATTTATCTCTGCAATGGTTATACCATTTCAATCTATCATGATTCCGTTGGTTCAAGTGACTAGTCAGATTGGATTGATAAATAGTATCCCAGGGATTATTATAATGTATCTTGGTTTTGGAGCAGGGTTTTCTGTTTTTCTCTACCATGGATTCATTAAATCCATACCCCGTGAAATTGAAGAGGCAGCAATTGTAGATGGTTGTTCTTCATTTTGTGTATTTTGGCATATTGTTTTCCCACTTTTAAAGCCTATTACTGTTACGATTATTATTTTAAATAGTTTATGGATATGGAATGATTTCTTATTACCCTTACTAGTTCTCCAGGATCAAAATTTAAGAACCATTCCATTGGCTACCTTTTTCTTTTTTGGGCAATACACAAAGCAGTGGGATTTAGCTCTAGCAGCCTTAATATTGGGGATTATTCCTCTTCTGATCTTTTTCTTCTTTTTGCAAAGGCATATTATTAAAGGGATAACAGCAGGATCTATAAAATAATTGTATATAATAGAGTCATCAATATTTTCCACTTATTTGAACAATATCTTACGTGTTAGAAATGTGACGAGCTTTATATAATGAGATTGAAAAAAATGATTATTATAGGGAGGTCAAAGAAATGGCTATAAAAATGAAAAGGCTTACTATTTTTACACTTATTGTTTCTATCGTAATGCTATTCTCTGCTTGTTCAACAACCACTGAAGTAAAGGATAATAAAGATGCTGATCAAGCTACTAATGCTCCAACGGGAGAAAAATCAGATAGTAACGAAAAAGTTACTTTAAACATCTTCCAATTCAAGGTTGAAATTGCTGAGGATCTGGAGCAATTAGCAAAGGAATACGAAAAAGAAAACCCTAATGTTACGGTCAATGTTCAGACAGTAGGTGGTGGCGCTGATTATGGTGCTGCATTAAAGGCGCAATTTGCATCTGGGAATGAGCCAGATATATTTAATAACGGAGGATTTGCTGAGGCTCAAACATGGTTAAATAAATTAGAGGACTTATCTGATCAACCTTGGGTAGATCATGTTTATTCATCTGCAAAAATTCCTATGACTGTAGATGGAAAGATATATGGTCAGCCATTAAATCTAGAAGGATATGGATTTATTTACAATAAAGATTTATTTGACAAAGCAGGAATTACAGTATTACCTAAAACGTTAGATGAGTTAGAGCAAGCTGTAAAACAACTGAACGATGCAGGAATCACTCCTTTTTCCATAGGCTATGGTGAATGGTGGGTTTTGGGTATTCATTTACTTAATATCCCATTTGCACAGCAGTCAGATGCTGATGCATTTATCCAAGGTTTGAATACTGGAACTGATAAAATCCCAGGGAATGAAAAATTCGAACAATTTATGGAGCTCTTTGATTTAACGATACAATATGGTAATAAAAATCCTTTAACAACCGATTACAATACACAGGTTACTCAATTTGCTGCTGGTCAAACTGCGATGATGCAACAAGGAAATTGGACAACGAATATGATCTATGAAATTAGTCCCAATATTAAAATGGGCTTCTTACCAATACCAATTAATAATGATGCTGAGGCTATGGATAAGCTGCCAGTAGGGGTTCCAAATAACTGGGTAGTTAATAAAAATTCAGCTAATAAGGAAGAAGCAAAGAAATTCTTGAATTGGATGGTAAGCTCTGATGTTGGCAAAACGTACATCGTAGAGAAATTTAAATTTATCCCTGCTTTTGATAACATTGAAGCTAAAGGATTGGGAGCTCTTGCTGATGATATTATTAAATACTCCAATGAAAATAAAACCCTTTCTTGGAACTGGTTTAAATATCCTGATGGAGTGATAAATGAATTTGGTTCTATTATGCAGGCTTACGTTGGAGGACAAAGTACAGAAGAACAATTCTTAAACGACTTACAAGCTGCTTGGGATAATTTAAAGAAATAATTGAGTGAATAAACTAGAGAAGAAAAAACTGGTTGTAAATTAAACCAGTTTTTTCTTCTCTGTTAAAGTATTATATTGACTTTTGGAAAAAAAATATATATATTCATTACGCTAATTTCCAACGAAAGTAGGGACATTATTTTGAAAAAGCAGTGGTGGAAGGAAAGTATTGTTTATCAGATCTATCCAAGAAGTTTTATGGATACTAACGGAGATGGAATTGGAGATTTAAAGGGAATTCAAACTAAATTAGATTATTTAAAAGAACTAGGTGTTGATGTAATCTGGCTTTCCCCTGTTTATAAGTCACCTAATGATGATAACGGCTATGATATAAGCGATTATTATAACATCATGGATGAATTTGGAACAATAGAGGATTGGGAGGAGCTACTTTTTGAGGTTCATAAAAGAGAAATAAAGCTAATTATGGATCTCGTAGTTAATCACACCTCTGATGAACATCCTTGGTTTATTCAATCTCGCCAATCAAAGGATAATCCCTATCGGGACTATTACATCTGGAGAAAGGGGGAAAATGGAGTAGAGCCAAACAACTGGGAATCTTTTTTTAGTGGATCCGCTTGGGAATATGATGAGAATACAAAAGAATATTATCTTCATATATTTAGTAAAAAACAGCCTGACTTAAATTGGGAAAATCCAAAGGTACGAGATGAAATATACAAGATGATGAAATGGTGGTTAGATAAAGGGATTGATGGATTTCGAATGGACGTCATAAATTTTATTTCTAAAGACTCTGATTTACCAAACGCTCCATCGTTACATGGAAAACAATACGCTTCGGGGAGTCGATATTTTGCAAACGGACCTAAGGTACATCAATTTTTACAGGAGATGCATAATAGAGTCCTATCCCTTTACGCTATCATGACAGTAGGCGAAACACCTGATGTTACCCCTGATGAAGCAGCACTTTATGTAGGGGAAAATCTTAATGAACTAAATATGGTTTTTCAATTTGAACACATGGATATTGATTCAGGAGCAGGTGGAAAATGGGATGTAAAACCTTTTCATTTAAAAACCTTTAAACAAGTGATGACAAAATGGCAAAAAGGATTGGAGGATAGAGGCTGGAATAGCCTTTATTTAAATAATCATGATCAACCACGTATGGTATCAAGGTTTGGAAATGATAAGAAATATCGGGTAGAATCGGCTAAGATGCTAGCAACATGTCTTCATATGATGAAGGGAACTCCTTTTATTTACCAGGGTGAAGAGATTGGAATGACCAATGTAGCATTTAATACAATTGATGAGTATAAGGATCTTGAAACGCTAAATTGGTATCGTGAAAGAGAAAAAGAGGGGGTTGAAGATGCTAGCACATTAATGCAGCTTATATATAAAAAGAGTCGAGATAATGCAAGAACTCCTATGCAATGGAATGATCATAAACATGCTGGTTTTTCAAATGTAACTCCTTGGTTAAAGATAAACCCAAATTATAAGGAAATCAATGTAAAGGAAGCACTAGAAGATAAAGATTCTGTGTTTTATTATTACAAGAAATTAATTCAACTACGAAAGGAACATCCAATTATCGTATACGGAGCTTATGATTTGTTATTGGAAAATCATGAACAAATTTATGCTTTTACTCGTACATACGATGAAGAAAAATTGCTTATTATTTTAAACTTTAGTGAAAAAAGTCCAACATTTGAACTACCTAAAACGATGGTTTATCAATCAGCAGAGCTATTGATTGGTAATTACAAAGTAAATACAACACAACGAATAGATTCTTTTAACCTACAACCATATGAATCTCGAGTTTATCGAATGCATTAATTGAAACTTGTAATAAGAAAGAAATAATCAGACAATGGAAGGAAAATAAGCTCTTTAAACGGAATAAATAAACAGCGGATGAAGAGGGCGTCTTTGAAACCGAAGATAAAGGGGGAGTTTACCTTTGTATAAAATAAAAATAAGAAATAAACTAATCCTATTTCTTATGTTAGTAACCATAATACCTTTTGGTACTTCTATCGCAATTACCTATTATTATACAAAGGAGTCATTGAAAAACCAGTTTATCAGTGAAAATTACAAGCTAATTCATCAAACAAAATATGTTTTGTCTGATTATTTCCAAAGCATTACCCAGATCCCTTTAACTCTTTACTTCAATCGTAATTTTATGAACACACTTGAATTTGGAATTAATGATGATTTAGAACGATATCAGGAGCTTAAAAAAGTACTTTTTAATCTATATAGTACACGCAAGGATATTAAACAAATTTATCTTTATATTAATCAAAGTAATGATGGTGTAATTGTTTACAATGGTAAGATGCTTAGTAAAAAAAATGAACAGAGATTAGAAGAAAAGCGATATCAAGCATTAGTCGAAGGTAATTCTTATTTTACTATTGAACCCACTCATAATATCAGCGACTATGGCTTTTCTCTTATACCCAAGAATCCAACCGTAAATGTTCTTAGCTTTCACCATGTTTTAACACAGATCCCTTCTTCTCAACTACTTGGTTTTTTATCCATTGATATTGATTTAGAGAAAATAGAAACCATTGGTAGTCGTCTTTACACATTAGGAGCAGAGGATATTTATCTAATGAACCAAAATGGATATGTCGTATACTCTTCCGATCCGTCCTTCATTGGCAGAATAAATAATGAAAAATGGTACAATTACATCAAAACCAATCAGGTGATACAGCAAAGTATTGAGTGGGCAGATTCAACATTTTCTGGCGTCATTGTCTACGATACATTCTCGGCTCCTTTTGAAGATTGGCTAATTGTAAAACGAATACCTTATGAACGATTATATAAAGGTGCACGTGGTATAGCTATTATTAATATCCTTATTGGTCTTTTCTTTCTTAGTATCGTTATCATAGCTACCTTATTTATCTCATTTAATATTACTTCTCCAATTAAAATTCTAATAAATAATATAAAAAGTATTGAATCGGGCAGATTGAAGACTGATTTTGACTCATTGGGTAATGATGAATTTGGTTTACTGGGAAAACATTTTAAATCGATGGTAGAAAGAATCAATTATTTAATTGATCAAGAATATCGTTTAGAAATTGAAAATAAAAGAAATCAGCTAAAAGTTCTACAATCTCAAATAAATCCGCATTTTTTATATAACGCTTTACAATCTATCGGTACATTAGCCTTAAAAGGTCAGGGAACCAAAGTTTATACCCTGTTAACATCTCTCTCTCAAATGATGCGATATAGCATGAATATAGAGGAAAATTTAATTGCCCTTAAAAAGGAAATGGAACATGCTGAGTCTTATCTTATTCTTCAAAAGCAACGATTTGGAGAAAAATTTAATTATTTCCTAGATATTGATTCAACGCTTTATACAGCACTAGTTCCAAAAATGATTTTTCAACCATTACTAGAGAATTACTTTAAACATGGTTTTGATAACAGCAAGGAGGTTGGAAAGCTGATAATTATGTGCAAAAAGCTAGATGAACAACGATTTCAAATTGTGATAGAGGATAACGGGAATGGAATTACAGTAGACAGACTTCATATTCTTCAGTCCATGTTACATAAAGAAAATAGATTTAAAAAAATAGAAGGAGATAGTATAGGCCTGAAAAATGTTTATCAGAGACTGAAATTATATTATGGAAATGAAGCGAGCATGGACATTTATCCTCTTCAAGATGGTGGTTTTGGTATAGAGATAAGATTACCTATTGCTTTAGAAAGGGTGATTGAATGAAAGCCATAATAATTGATGATGAAGCTCATGTTCGTGAAGCAATTAACCTATTAGCTAAGTGGAATTTTTATGGGATAAATACTGTATTAGAAGCAAGTAACGGAGAAGAAGCAATAGAAATAATTATTAAGCATCGCCCTGAAATTATTTTTACTGACATGATGATGCCAAAAAAAGATGGGGTTGCTCTTTTACAATGGATTTATGAGCAAGGCTTTAAGAATAAAATTATTGTGATTAGTGGATTTGATGACTATAAATTTATGAGAACTGCAATTCATTACGGCAGTTTTGATTATATT
>JAENYW010000050.1 GCA_016841555.1 Tepidibacillus decaturensis | reverse complement strand
CCCAAGTCATGCAGCAGGTAAAAGAGACTTGGTTATTCCACTAGCAAAAGCTGCAATAGCAGTGGGTGCCGATGGAATTATTGTAGAAGTTCATAATCAGCCAGAAATAGCGTTAAGTGATGCAGCACAACAGCTTACCATCCCAATGTTCCAGAATATGATGGAAGAATTAGCAAAGATAGCTGAAGCGATGGGACGTACCATTTAAAAAATCTCTTGTTAAATGGGGAGTGAACATGGAAGAACAATTAAATCAACTTAGGAAGTCCATTGATGAATATGATACACAGATAGTAGAACTATTTGAAAAAAGAATGGGGAAAGCTTTAGAGGTGCTGCATTATAAACAAGAAAAAGGGTTGCCTGTCCTTCAGCATGGACGAGAACAAAAGGTGATTGAAAAAGTAAAGAATAATCTTCAAAATAAAGAACTTCACACAGAAATAGAGCAGTTATATCTTACGATCATGAAATTAAGTCGTCAAATACAAGCAAAGGAATGGAACCTATCTGATTTCTTATTAATTGGAGAAACAATCGTTTTACCCCTCGGGGAAAGGCTAAAGGAGAAAAAAATTGTCTTTCAAGGAGAGTTTGGTGCTTTTGGGCATCAAGCATTAACCAAGCACTTTGGGAAAGAACAATCGATTCATCATTATGAAACCTTTGAGGATGTCTTTAAGGCGTTACAAGCTGACGAAGCAGACTATGGTATTCTACCGATTGAAAACTCTTCAACAGGAGCAATTAATGATGTATACGATCTTTTGGTTCAATATGATGTATACATTGTTGGTGAACAGTACCTACAGGTTGAACATTGTTTAGTGGGTTTAGAGGAAGCACAGCTAGAGGATATAGAAGAGGTTTATTCACATATACAAGGCTTTCATCAAAGTAAAAGCTTTTTAGATCGTTATCCTAATTGGAAATTAATACCCTATACAAATACTGCTGCTAGTGCTAAGTATATAAAAAAATTAAAGGATCCTACAAAAGCGGCTATTGCAAGTAAGGAAGCTGCAGAATTATATGATTTAAAGGTGATGAATGAAAAAATTAACACAAACCAAGAAAACTGGACTCGTTTTATCATCATTGGGAAAAAGGTTGAAATTAACGAGGACAGTAGAAAAATAAGCTTAATTTACTCTCTAAGACATAATGTAGGGGCATTATATGATAGCTTGGGTGTGTTTGTAAAGCAAGGAATCAACTTGGCAAAAGTAGAATCAAGACCAATACCCAATCAGCCATGGAAGTACCACTTTTTCGTTGATATAGAAGGGAATCTGTTAGATAATCAAGTACAAGAAGCAATTAAACAGGTACAGGAGAAAAGTCTATTTATTAAAATATTAGGGAATTATTAAATAGCAAGCAGGGACTAAAATAAATTTAGTCCCTTTCTTTATATCCATTAATGATTACATCAAGCTTACCTGTATTTGGGTCGATAAGTAATCCATGAACAGCAATATCCTTTGGTACGAGAGGATGGTTTTTAATTAAATGAACACTATTTCTTACACTATCATCAACATGTTTGAATCCAGAAAGCCAGTTTTCAAGGGAAATTCCTGAATTTTCAAGGGTACTAAATACTTCGTTTGAAATGCCCCTTTCTTTCATATGGGCAATCATTTTTTTGCTATTAACTTGGTTCATTCCACAATCATAATGACCGATAACAAATACCTCTTCTGCGTATAGTTCATAAATAGCGATTAGGATACTTTTCATTACACTTCCAAAGGGATGTGAAATAATTGCACCTGCATTTTTAATTAACTTAAAATCTCCATTTTTTAAATTTAACGCATTAGGAAGTAATTCAACTAATCTAGTGTCCATACAAGATAAAATGACCATTTTTTTATCAGGAAACTTACTTGTTTGAAAGCGTTCAAAAGCTTTTTCCTCAACAAAACTGCGATTATATTCTAGTATATGATAAAGATTTTCCATAAAACCCTCCTTCACAATACATAATTGATAAAGATATATCAATACAGTTTAATGTTTATTATAGAATATCGAAAACTACAAATATAATCAATCTATAAGATAAACCAGAAAATTTTTACAATGCGTTGTAATTAAGCTATAATAGCTTAGAAGGTTGGTGAAGTAGATGGAAATACTAGAACGTTATTTGGCCTTTCCAATAGAACAATTACCGTATATCATTGTTGCACTGATAATTGCTTTTACTGTGCATGAATTTAGTCATGCCTATGTTGCGTATAAATTTGGTGATCCTACTGCAAAAAAACAAGGGAGACTTACATTAAATCCAGCTTCACATTTAGATGTATTTGGAACCATTATGATTTTTATAGCTGGTTTTGGTTGGGCAAAACCAGTTCCAGTAAACTATTTTTATTTTAAGAATAGAAAGCTAGCAGGCGTTTTGGTATCCGTTGCGGGGCCATTAAGTAATTTGCTTGTAGCTACAATCGCTATGGGTATATGGTTTGCACTCTACCGATTTGGAGCTTTTACAAAGCTTGGAGACAACCTAACATTAACAATAAGTCAATTTTTTAATGTATTGATTTCTTTGAATGTTGTTTTATTTATTTTTAATTTACTTCCTATTCCTCCGTTAGATGGATATAGAGTGATCGAGGATATCGTACCCAGTGAGATGAGACCAAAGCTGATTCAATGGGAACGATATGGTATTTTCTTTTTTCTGCTTGTATTAATTACACCGATAGGGGACTATATTTTCCCTCCTATTTTCAATACAATAGAACCATTTATTTTTCAAGCATTAACGAATATGTTTGCCCTTATTTTTGGTGTATATTAATCCTTCGATTAGTCCCAATAAAGAAAATGAGAGCAAAAATGATTATATATATCCAATATCCAAGCACCTCTACTAGTGAAGGGTTGCCATTATAACCAAACATCGCTTTAAACAGGGAACCGAAGGTTCCTTTTTCATTTAGAATATCATTTACATCATAGAGGTGTTCAATCATAGTTGGGAAGACATGAGCTTCTTGCAACTCGTGAATACCATGGGCAAATAGGCCTGCTGCAATAAATATTAATAGGACACCAGTTGTCTTAAAGAAGGATTGAATAGGTAAGCGGACCGTAGTTTTAAATAATAGATAAGATAGAATAATTGCTCCTATTAAACCGATAACAGCCCCTACTAAAGATGCCAAAACGGTTGAAGTAGAGATGATTGCACCAATAAATAAAACGATCTCAACTCCCTCACGATAGATAGCTAAAAAGGATAAAGAAAAAATACTCCATACATTTTGATTAGAAGTAGCGTTTAGTAGCTTTTCTTCTATATGATTATTTTCATTGCTACTTTGCTTTTGCATCCAAATGATCATGTAAGTGATAATTCCCGTAGCCATTAACATGATTACCCCTTCAAAAACCTCTTCATTTTTACCTTCGAAGCCACCAGCAATATACGAGAAAAATAAAGCGGTAAGTATGCTTGCTAAGATACCTAATCCTATTCCTAATAAGATAGGCTTTTTTAAATGAAATAATTTTGTCTTAGAAACAAACCCCAACAATATACCAATAATAAGAGCTGCTTCCAACCCCTCGCGAAGAGTAACAAGTACAGAAGGTAACATAATTTAATGCCTCCTAAAAATTTATATTATAAAATATCCATCTCTATTTTCACCCCTAATGATAATCATTGTCAATATATAAAGTTTCGCAAATGTGTAATAAATGTGAACGAGATAAGTCAATATATCGTCTAATTAGTAGCCGATATGTGACAAGAGTGTGAAGTGTGTTGATCATAATTGTGAAGAAGAATATAGTAAAAGTAACAAGAGAAAGTTGCTTTTTTTTAACATAATTATAAGAGGAGTGATAAAAATGTTAGAAAAGTTACGAAGTAACCAAGCTGCAGTTCTTTGGACTTTGGTAAGGCTTTATCTAGGACTTCAATGGATTCAAGCAGGCTGGCATAAAATTGGTGGCTTTGATGCAAGTGGATTTATTAAAGGGGCAATAGGAAAAGCAACTGGAGACCATCCCTCTGTTCAAGGCTGGTATGCAACATTCCTAGAAAATGTTGCCCTTCCTAATATAGGCATCTTTAACTTTTTAGTTGCATGGGGAGAACTCTTCATAGGAATAGGTCTTATACTTGGAATGTTTACGACAGCAGCCTTATATGCAGGCGCATTTATGAACCTCAATTTTATGTTAGCTGGTACTACCTCTACGAACCCGATTTTATATACATTGGCCATTATTCTACTAGTTATGAGTACGGCTACTTATCGATATGGCATTGATTATTACCTTTTATCTAAATTTAAAATAAATAACTTCATGAAGAAACGGCAGGAAGAGGATAAAAGTATGCAAATTCATTCATAATCTAGATTTACCGTAAATCTCATTATTACCTTCTAACATGGGTTAGAAGGTTTTTTTTGAACATTTTTCAGATGTATTAATTTTTCATAGGTTATTGAGTATGTTAAAATATTTGTACATTGTATATTGTTAGGAAGGGTGAACACCATGGCCATTCAACAAGTAGAGCATCCATTACTCTGGGGTAGTAAACGATATCATACTCTTAACCATTATTATCGTGAAATGTATGGAGAAAAAGTGTTTAAGGTTTCTTTAGATGGCGGATTTACCTGTCCTAATCGTGATGGTAAGGCTGCGACTGGTGGTTGCATATTTTGTAGTGCTAGAGGCTCGGGAGATTTTGCAGGAGATCGTCGCTTAAGCCTAAAGCAGCAATTTAGAGAAGTAAGAGATCGAATGCACAAAAAGTGGCCTAATGCAAAATATATTGGCTATTTTCAAGCCTTTACAAGCACCTATGCACCAGCAGCTGAATTAAAGGAGATGTACGAAGCCATCCTTGAAGAAGAAGGAGTTGTCGGTTTATCCATTGCGACAAGACCAGACTGTCTACCTGATGATGTCCTTGATGTATTAGAAGACATGAACGGAAAAACAAAGCTATGGGTAGAATTAGGACTTCAGACCATCCATGAGCATACACAGGTATTGATTAATCGTGCGCACAGCTATGATGTATTTTTAGATGGAGTTCAGAAATTAAGAGAACGAAATATTGAAGTAGTTGTCCATAATATTCTCAATTTACCTGGAGAAAGCAAGCAAGAGATGATGGAAACAGCCCAAACGGTTGCTCATATACCTGTACAAGGGATAAAGATTCATATGCTTCATCTTTTGAAAAAAACACCGATGATGAAGCTGTATCGTGAAGGAAAGCTAGCTTTCATGGATCAAGAGACATATACAAGTCTAATAGTAGATATGATAGAAATATTACCTCCCGAAATGATTATTCATCGTTTGACAGGAGATGGACCAAGAGACATACTGGTTGAACCTCTTTGGACATTAAAAAAATGGGAGGTACTAAACGGGATTGATCGAGAATTAGAACGGAGAAACACCTGGCAAGGCAAACATTATATGAGGTAGAGAAAAAATCCCCCTTCGAAGGAGGATTTTTTTCTTAATCATCATTCATCTTCAAAAAAATTAAAATAAATTTTACTAATTGCAATGCAGCCATTAATGCAGCAGCAACATAGGTCAAAGCAGCTGCATTTAACACTTTATTCACACCATGCTCTTCCTCGTTGCGGATAAACCCTTCGGATACCATTAATTGCTTTGCACGGCTAGATGCATTAAATTCAACAGGCAAAGTAATTGCCTGGAATACTACCACAGTGGCAAAGAATAGAATTCCGATACCAACTAGACTTGGTCTAGTTAATAGGATACCAGCAATTAATAAAATAGGCGCTAACCCTGATGTGAAATTAAGGACAGGGAATATCTTATGGCGTAGAACCAGCATACTATAGTGCTCCTTATGCTGAATCGCATGTCCTACTTCATGACAGCCTACAGAAATAGCTGCAATAGAGCTTCCATAATAGTTATTTTCAGATAAGCGAACCACTCGGTGAATTGGATCATAATGGTCCGTTAATGTACCCCTTACTGATTCCACAGGAACATCATATAACCCATTTCTATCTAATAAATGTCTTGCAGCCTGTGCCCCTGTCATTCCAGAGGAAGTAGCCACTTTCGACCATTTCGTATAATTTCCCTTTACCTTAGCCTGTGCCCAAAGACTTAAACCGAATGCGGCAAAAATTAATAGTTCCATAAGTGGATTGAATCCAAAAAACATGATTATTTTCCTCCTTCAAAATGAACATCTATAAATAGAATGATATATTGTTAAAAGTAAAAATATAACCTATAGAAATAAAGAAAAATGGAGTATTTTCTTTTAAAAATTATACGGTAAATAAAAAGTTTCGTCAATTTTTTAAAAATATAAAAAAGAAGGGATATTCCCGTTATTACAGTTTTTTTAGCATTACATAAAGTGTATTTAATCAAATAGAAAGATAAATAGTTCTCTAATAGCCTTGAAGCATAAAACTCCCTCACATATAATAATACAATGGATATAGACAGAAAAAGAGGGAAGGCTATAAATAGTGAGTTTCTTTATGGAAAAAATAATAAAACCTGTTAATTTATCATTATGGAAAATAAAATCCAGTACATGGGTAGCTGTCATTGTATCACTTTTGGTTGGAAGCTTAGCTGGATTATTCGCTGTAGTTTTTCGTGTCATGATTGGTTGGTCTAGTAAAGGATATACTGCTACAGCATCCAGTTTGTTTCATTTTCTTCCAGGCAACACATGGAAAATATTTATACCAGCATTGGCTGGATTGGTTGTTGGTCCATTAGTGTATTTTTTTGCAAGAGAAGCAAAGGGCCATGGGGTTCCAGAGGTGATGGAGTCAGTCGCATTAAAGGGTGGAAAAATGCGAATGAGAGTTATTTTTATAAAAGCGATTGCTTCAGCATCCTCGATTGGTTCAGGAGCTTCTGTTGGAAGAGAAGGACCTATTGTACAAATGGGCTCAGGAATTGGCTCTATAGTGGCAAGATTCTTCAAAATGAGAAAAGAAAAAGTGAGGACCTGCGTTGCTTGTGGAGCTGCCGCAGGCATTGCAGCTACATTTAATGCACCAATAGCTGGGGTTATTTTCGCCTTAGAGGTAATTTTAGGTCAGTTTGGTTCATCTGCATTTATACTTATTGTTATATCTGCTGTTACAGCATCAGTAGTTGCTCAAATATTTGTTGGTGATATACCTGCATTTGTTGTTCATGGTTACTCCTTAAATCATCCATTAGAGCTTATCTTTTATGCTTTTTTAGGAGTTTTGTCAGCGATTGTTGCGTATCTCTTTATAAAAGTGTTATATAAATCGGAAGACTTGATTGATAGATGGAAAATAATCCCTGATTGGTTTAAACCCGTAATAGGTGGTGTGGTAATCGGTGCTATTGGATTACTCTTTCCTCAGGTTTTGGGTGTTGGCTATGAAACAATGGAGACGATTTTTCGAGAAGAAATGTTACTAGGGACGCTAATTGCGCTTGTTTTTATTAAGATTTTAGCTACTTCTATTACCTTAGGCTCTGGTCACTCAGGTGGCGTATTTGCCCCCTCTCTTTTCATGGGTGCTGCTTTAGGAGGCGCTTTTGGATTAATTATTCAAGCTCTTTTTCCTACTATTGCAGGAAGTCCTGGAGCTTATGCCATAATTGGGATGGGTGCCTTAGTAGCTGGCACAACTCAGGCACCAATAACTGCAGTATTGATTATTTTTGAGATGACTCGAGATTACCATATTATCTTACCATTAATGATTGCGGTTGTTTTTAGTACACTAATATCATCTATCTTAAGTGAAGAAACGATTTACACAATAAAATTACTTCGAAGAGGTATTAAGTTAAAAGCTGGTAAAGATATTAACATCATGAAACAGATTAAAGTAAAAGATGTGATGACAAAGTCTGTAGAAGTATGTAGTCAAGATACAAAAGTAGGTAAAGTGATTGATATGATGCACCATAGTAAGCATAATGGTTTTCCAGTTCTAAATGAAAGAACAGAAATAGTTGGTATTATCACATTACAGGATATTAGAGAAGCACCAGTAGAAGGGATTATGGATCAGTTTGTTTCTAATTTAATGTCAGACAAGCTGATTGTTACCTATCCTGAAGATACCCTTGAGGATGTATTTCATAAATTTAGTCAGTACGATATAGGACATCTTCCAGTCGTTATCGATGAGCAATCTAAACAGATAGCTGGATTGATAACAAGAAGTGATATAGTAAAAGCTTATGATAAGCAGCTTTTTGTCAAAGATGAAATAATAAAAAAAGCAACCTCCTAAAGGAGATGCTTTTTTCAGCTTGTAGATAAAGCCAAATTTCTGCGTTGCTCTTCAATCTAGGACTCTTACGTATTTCTGTATACGCTGCAATCCCTAGATTTCATCGCGCCTTGATCTTGGGCTTTCTTTACAAGCTGGCATCCTGACGGCTTTCGCATCAGTCTGCAAAAAAGCAACCTCCTAAAGGAGATGCTTTTTTCAGCTTGTAGATAAAGCCAAATTTCTACGTTGCTCTTCAATCTAGGACTCTTACGTATTTCTGTTCCTAAAGGAGATGCTTTTCTATGATCTACTAATGACTCCACCAATATTGGAATCGCTCCCAAATAGATGGAGGGGTTGTTTCTTTTGTACTATTATTTGAATCCGGTATGTCAGTTATTTGATGAGATTCACAGTATTCAGTAGGCGCTGTACCCTCCACAAAAAATTCCAAACGAGCATTTGGACAATCATCCTTGGCAATTTTACCTGATTCTGGATCAATATATAAGCTTACCACGTGATCTGGTACCATAAATAATTGCGGAGCCATATTATGGTGGGCTTTTTCCATATAATCTGCCCATATTTCCTTTGCTATTAAAGAATCACCATCAACCAAAGGCTGATTATCATCATACCCCAACCATAAGGAAGTAACAAGCTGGGGAGTGAATCCAATTAACCAAGCATCATAATCGGTAGTGCCTGTTTTTCCTGCAACCGGTCGTTTTAAACGATCAGCAATATAAAAGCCAGTGCCCCCTGGTTCAAATACACCCTCCATTAAATAGGTTAAAACAAATGTAGACGCAGGGGAAACAACTTGTATTTCCTCCTTTGGTTTATTTTCATAGAGAATATTTCCATTCTGATCTTCAATTTTTAAAATAAAAGATGGTTCTACCTTCCTCCCTTGGTTAGCAATAGTTGAATACGCCTTTGCCATATCAAAGGGGGTGACTTCTTGGCTCCCTAAAGCTAAAGAGGGATAAGGAAGTAATACCTTTTCAATACCAACCTTTTTGCTCATATCTACAAGCTTGTCCATTCCGATATCCATATGAGTTTTTACAGCAAAAATATTATCCGAATGAGCTAAAGCATACCGTAAATCAATTTCTCTATTTGGATAACGATTTCCGTAATTAGAAGGCTGATAAACCTGATTATTACCAAAGGTAAAAACAGTTGGTTCACTTTTAAATTGACTAACAGGGGTGAATCCCTGCTCTAACGCAGCTAAATATAATATTGGTTTAAAAGAAGAACCAGGCTGTCTATTGGCAAATACTCTATTATACTGGCTTATATCATAATCTCGTCCGCCAACCATGGCTTTTATGTAACCTGTTGTAGGGTCAATACTTGCTAATGCCGCCTGAAGACTACGATCCTTTGGTAAGTGTGTTGTGACCATTTCCTCTGCATCTTCTTGCATCTTGACATCTAAGGTAGTATAAACCTTTAATCCACCTTGAAAAATCTGCTCTTCTGTAATACCATATTTATTTTTTAAAAGAGAAATAACATAATCACGAAAATAAGGAGCCTTTGTAGCATATACCTTATCTTCAGGGTCTTTAAACGTTAGTGGCTTATTAAAAGCGTTTTCTGCTTCCTCCTGCGTAATGTAGTGTTCAGAAACCATTGCCTTCAATATACTTCCTTGTCTACTTTTTGCATTATCATAATCCAAAAATGGTGAGAAGTATTTAGGTCCTTTAGGTATCCCTGCCAGCATAGTACTTTCTGCTAGGTTAAGTTCAGATACATCTTTACCAAAAAAAGTTTGAGCTGCCATTTGGACACCGTTGGCTGAATGACCAAAATAGATTTGATTTAAATACATTTCTAATATCTTATCCTTACTGAATTGTAGCTCTAGCTGTATAGCTAATAGTGCTTCCCTAAGCTTTCTTTTAATCGTCTTATCATTAGATAGATAGAGATTTTTTGCTAGCTGTTGAGTGATTGTACTAGCACCTTGTACCTTTGATAAGTGCTTTATATCTTGAACAATTGCTCCACCAATTCGAATAAAATCAAAGCCGAAGTGCGAATAGAACTTTCGGTCTTCTATTGCAACAGTAGCCTTAATTAAAGCATCAGGAATCTGTTCTAAAGGAACAGATACTCGGTTGTCACCAGAATGAAGAACATCTAAGACTAGACCATCCATAGAATAGATAAAGGTAGTTTGTTCAATGGTCGTGTTTAGTAAAGGTTGTGATTGTAGATATAAAAGAAAGAAAAGACCGATGCTACTAATCATAAAAATCACAAAAAGCAGTGCAACAAATAGCTTTTTAATTTTCCTCAACAACCGATATAAGGGTACCTCATTTAAAGCATCGTACTTATTCATATTAGTCCCCTCCTCTCCAAAAATATAGCTTTTTATTTCCATTATGGTAAAAAAACGAGCCTCTTATACTCCCAGTAAGAAGTTTCGATAATTTTTCTTGCAATTTCACCTTTTTTATATATAATAAAATAGACTCTAGCCCCCATTTTGTATAAATGGGGGTTCAGACTGATGCGAAAGTCATCAGGATGGTAGCTTGTAAAGAAGGCACAAGTTCAAGGCACGACTAAATCTAGGGATTGCAGCGTATACGGAGATACGTAAAAGTCCTAGATTGAGGAGCAACGATGAAATTGGGGTTTATCTACAAGCTCAGCCCCCATTTTGTATAAGTGGGGGTATTAATGACGTCCTCGTCGGAGATTAGATTGGACGAAAATGAGCAAACTAATAGAAAGAAATATAGCTATAAAGCTGCTTCTTGCTTCCTATCCGTATTTGGCATAAGCAGAATCATTTAAGGAAAGAGAAAGAGGGAATAAGAAATGGAATTATGGTATACCGAAAAACAGACACCTAATCATGGAATTACAACAAAAATATCTCGTACCATTCACACAGAAAAAACAGATTTTCAACAGTTAGACATCATCGAAACCAATCAATTTGGCAGGATGCTTGTATTGGATGGTATGGTAATGACAACAAACAAAGATGAATTTGTGTATCACGAAATGATCTCTCATGTTGCTCTGAACACACATCCTAATCCTAAAAAAGTACTAGTCGTTGGTGGTGGAGATGGTGGAGCAATTCGTGAAATAGTAAAACATCAAAGTGTAGAGAAAGCAGTTCTTGCAGAAATTGATGGTCGTGTCATTGAGACATCCAAAGAATTTTTTCCAGAGATTGCAGGAGAATTAGGTAACCCAAGAGTAGATGTTCAAGTAGTCGATGGAATTGAATATATCCATAACAATAAAGATAGCTTTGATGTAATTATGGTAGATTCAACAGAACCAGTAGGACCAGCAGTAGGATTATTTGAAAAAGGCTTCTATCAAGGAATATTTGATGCCTTAAAAGAAGACGGAATTCTTGTTGCTCAAACAGAATCCCCGTGGTTTAATGCAGAATTAATTAAGAGGGTATTTAAAGATATTAAGTCCATATTCCCAATTACTCGCTTATATACGGTTAGCATACCTACCTATCCAAGTGGTTTATGGAGCTTTACAATGGGATCTAAAAAACACGACCCATTAGAAGTGAATGAAGCAAGCATAAAGAATCTTGAAACCAAATATTACTCACCAAGCATACACAAATCCGTCTTCCAGCTACCAAAATTTGTAGAAGACTTAACAAAGGAGTAATCTCATGAAATTCGATGAAGCCTACTCTGGAAATGTCTTTATCGCTTCTACCCCAAATTTGGAGGAAGCACAAGCAATTATCTATGGAATGCCAATGGATTTTACAGTAAGCTATCGTCCAGGTTCAAGATTTGGCCCAAAGCGAGTCAGAGAGGTTTCCATTGGCTTAGAAGAATATAGTCCATATTTAGACCGAGAATTGCAAGAGGTAAAGTATTTTGATGCAGGAGATATTCCTTTACCCTTTGGTAATGCAGAAAAAAGTATCAAAATAATTGGAGATTATGTAGGGAAAATCTTAAATGATGACAAATTCCCATTAGGAATCGGTGGAGAGCATCTAGTAACATGGCCGATTATTCAAGAGGTGTATAAAAAACATCCAGATATGGCTTTATTACATATTGATGCCCATGCTGATTTAAGAACCGATTACGAAGGGGAGGTATATTCCCACGCAACGCCTATTAGAAAAGCAGTCGACTTAATTGGTGGGAAAAATATCTATCAATTTGGTATTCGTTCAGGAACAAAAGAGGAGTTTGCGCTTGCAAAGGAGCTTGTTAACTTTTATCCATTTGAAGTGCTACAACCATTAAAAAGCGTCTTATCAGAGCTGAAGAATCGTCCAGTTTACATTACCATTGATATTGATGTTCTTGACCCAGCATATGCTCCAGGAACAGGAACTCCAGAATCTGGAGGTATTTCCTCCAAAGAAATCTTAGCTGCTATACATGAAATCGCAAGAGCAGATATTCATGTAGTAGGTTCCGATATTGTTGAAGTAGCACCTCCATATGATGCGGCAGACCAAACATCAGTGCTAGCAGCAAAATTAATTAGAGAAATTTTATTAGGATTTATCAAATAAGAGGTTAAGTATGGTAAACTAAAAATAGTTTACCACCTATTAAGGTCTGACTTCATACTTCATACTTCTAATCGTATAGAATGAGTATCCCTTTTTGGAGGAATAGCAATGTCTAATAATACAATCATACAGGTTCATACAACCATAAAAGATGATATGGAACAGGAAGAACAATTCACGACGACCGTTCGTGGTCAAGTAGTTGAAAGGAATGGTTTCTGTTTTTTGCGTTATCAAGAAGAAGAGTCATCAGAAATGGGAAATACCTGGACAATTATTAAATGGGCAGTTACAAAAGAACCAGTATCGATTTCGATTATTAGACAAGGCGATGTGAAAATGAAGCAAGTTTTTCAACAAGGGAAACCCGATATAAGCACGTACCAAAGTAATTATGGAAGCATAGAAATGGAAATAATTACACATGATATCAGCGTGAAGAAAAAGCAAAAACAAGGAGAACTTCACATACAGTATGAGCTTAAAATGAACAAGACGATAGTCGGTAAATATGATGTACGCATTTATTATCAAAAAATTGAGGGTGTTGAAAATGATTAAAGAACTTATCTTATCTACAGGAACAGGTGTAGTGGTTGGATTTATATTTGCTGTATTAAAATTACCAATTCCAGCACCGCCAGCATTTCAAGGGATTATGGGAATTGTAGGGATTTTTTTAGGGTATCAGCTGTATAAATTCTTTTTTTAAGAAAAGAGCTAGCGTGGTTATTGTAATGCCGCGCTAATTTTTTATCACCCCACTTTATTTCTATCAAAGGTACTTAAATAAA
>JAENYW010000049.1 GCA_016841555.1 Tepidibacillus decaturensis | reverse complement strand
CTGCTTGAGAGAAAGTAGCTAATAAAATCAAGGGTTTCAGGAGATTAGCAATCAGTTTTGAATCATCAGATTTAATTAGTGCAACGCTAGTCAATACGCATAAAAAATAAAAAACAAATCTTCGCTTATACCGTTATCAGAACAATATTGACATTGTTCCGATAACGGTATATTATATTGATGAGGTGATTTTTCATGAAATATATGAGTTCTAAAGAAGTAAGTGAGAAATGGAAAATAAGTGATCGGCGAATTCGGTTGCTTTGCAAGGAGGGGCGTATCGAAGGTGCTATAAAAATTGGACGAAATTGGTCTATACCTAACGATTCTGTTAAACCTGCGGATGCAAGGGAAACAAGTAAGAAGAACTATATTGGATTGGACTTTGACTTCAGTAATATAGATTCACTTAAGGAAGCTATCGACGAACATAGACCTTTTCCCAAAGGACTTGCCAATTCTTTGCAAGAGAAACTTATTGTTGAATGGACATATAATAGTAATGCCATAGAGGGTAATACTCTGACATTATCAGAGACAAAAGTTGTTCTTGAAGGGATTACCATTGGTGGGAAAAGTATTGTGGAACATCTGGAAGCAATTAACCATCGTGAAGCTATCCTTTTTGTTGAAGATTTAATAGCTAATAAGGAACCACTTTTTGAATGGAATATCAAGAAGATCCATGCATTGATACTAAAAGAAATAGACAATAAAAATGCCGGTAAATATCGGAGCGAGAATGTTGTAATTAGCGGTGCAAAACACATTCCACCGAAGCATTATGAAATTGGAGATTTAATGCAAAAGCTTATGGTAGAATATCAGAATGAATGGAAAGCATTTCATCCCGTCGTTAGGGCAACGCTGATCCATGGAGAGTTTGTGAAAATTCATCCATTCATTGATGGGAATGGGAGGACTTCCAGATTGCTTCTCAATTTTGAGTTAATAAAAAATGGATACCCTCCAATCATAATAAAGAAAGAGGAACGGGCAAAATACTATGATGTTCTTGATTTGGCACATACTACTATGAATTATGAGCCATTCATAGAACTGGTATCGAAACTTGTGATAGAATCTGAAAAATTATGGTTATCCGTATTAGATTAAAAGTTTAAGAATAAGAGTTCCTTGCTTTAGGTTTACCTGTGTAAAGTGGGTAGGTTGATACACATATCAAATGGAGTAAATATTTTCGCAACAACCCCATTTAAAGTACGATTTGTTAATTTGTATAAGAGTAATGTGATACCACACGTTGAGACGGTCTGTCTGCTTGAGAGAAAGTAGCTAATAAAATCAAGGGTTTCAGGAGATTAGCAATCAGACAGTAACGTGTCTTATTAGTATACGGAAACAGAAATACCCATTTAGATATCGAGTTATGGGGTTGAGTTTTGCTAATATGGTTGAAGCTTGCCACGTTTGCATATTTGGAAAAAGGGCATGCTGAATATTTACAAATAAATATAGAGGAGACAAAGATGAGCGTATTTCAATTTCTAGCAAGTGATAAAGTCTTAAAAGAAGTAGCCAATCCTAGTATAGAATTTATATCCATAAATGAAGCTATTAAGCGAAATATAGAAATAGCTGATTTTATTGTGAATGATACAAAAATAAATAAAGATGAGAAAAACATAATGGTTTGTGATTCTGAAGAGCATTTAGATGAACTCGAAATAAAGCATGATATGTATTACTCATCTGAATATGCAGAAGAGTATTCAAAAAAACGACATTTTTCGGAGTTGCAGTGGAATTATACTGAAGCAAGAGCAAAACAACTCGTTGATTATATAGTTGACCAGTTAATAAATGTAGATGAAATAGAGATATGGAGCATATGGTTGGATGATCATGAATCGGCACATATTAGAACAATAAATATGAAAGAATTAACCATTGCAGATTTAGCCTTTTTAGATATTTCTAATGGTTTTAAAAGGCCGGAATGCCTTATTGTTAAGAAATAAGCACCTAAAGGTTATATATTTGAAAAAGTCAGAAGAATAACTGTCTACGCCAGGGTATAGGTTTTTGTCAAACTAAATCATATCTAACAGCTGCTTTTTTTTAGTTTCGAACTCTTCTGTTGTTATAGCTCCTATATCTAAAAGTTCTTTTAACTCTTTGATTTTTTTTGTTTGGTTTTTTTCTGGTATAGTATCCTTTGTTGCCGCTGTTGAAGATTGTTCTTTTTTTCCTATTCTATCTCTAACAATCGATACAAACTCCATTATATTTTTTGAATTAATCCATTTTACTGTTACTTTATTTCCTGATGCAAAAAACGAAATCTTATGGCCCATTAGCTCTTTACCTACTTCTATACTTGATATATTTGAGTATGGAAAGACCTCCATGTCATAACCAAACATTTTCTTTGCATAGAATATTATTCTTTTACCTGTAGCTACCAAAACTCCATTTCTGACTGACTCCTTACCCAAAATTTTAGTCTCATAAGTCCCAAATATATGTGATTCTATTTCTTCATCCTGTTGTATATGATTTTTTAATTCTTCCAAGTTTTTCTTCGCATTTGCCATTTTGCTATAAACCTCCTCTTTAACAATTCTCTTAATAGTTTTCCATCTTTAATGATATTTAATGCATGTTAATTGACAGAAAATCCAAGTAGAGATGAAGGAAGAGTGGTTTCAAAGATACATGTTCTAATCCCCTTGATAAGAAGTTGAAGTACAGATTATATTTCAAAGCATTGAGGAAATATTAGCCTAAGATATGAGATAGGTCGCGATGCAAACAGCAATAATAGAAACATATATAGCAATGATTGAAACCATTTATAATAGATGAAAATGTAAAATATTATGTAATGAATCAATGAGCTATCATTTGCGATTGGAAAAAAGAAGGAGGAAAAATGTTGATTACAAAAAAAAAATTGTTAAAGTCGGCAATAGCTTTATTAATTATTAGTTTATTAATAGTACAAATACCTGGATTAGGCGTAGGAACAGTAAATGCAGCCTCTTCTTGGGAAATTGTAGGAAGTCCACAATTTTCAGGAGGTAATTCAAATTATACCTCAATAGCGATAGACAGGAACGATACACCCTATGTAGTATATCAGGATGATAAACATGAATTAAAGGCAACCGTGAAAAAGCATAATGGAACAGATTGGGAAACAGTAGGGAAAGCTGGTTTCTCAGCAGGGGCAGCAAATTTTACTTCAATAGCGATAGACGATAGCGGGACACCTTATGTGGCATATAGAGACGTAAAAAATGGTGATAAAGCAACCGTAATGAAGTATGATGGAACAAGTTGGAAAACCGTAGGCAGTGCAGGATTTTCAGCAGGAGCGGCAGATTATACTACCATAGCAATAGACAAGAACGGGACGCCCTATGTCGTATATGAGGATCATGAATATCATTCCATAACCGTAATGAAATATAACGGAACAAGCTGGAAGACGGTGGGAACTCCAGGATTTTCACCAGGTGGAGTAGAGTATACCACAATTGTAATAGATAGTAAGGGAACACCTTATGTAGCATTTAGAGATGGTTATGAAAATGTTAACCGCAAAGCAACCGTGATGAAGTATAATGGAACAAGCTGGGAATATGTTGGAGGTCCAGGCTTTTCATCAGGTAAAGCAAGTCATCTTTCGATGGCTTTGGATGAAAGTGGAAAGCCATATGTAGCATTTTCAGATCAAGACTTCGATTATAAATTAACTGTAATGAAGTATAATGGAACAGGCTGGGATGTAGTAGGGAGTCCAGGATCTTCAAAAAATCACGCTGCTTATACGACCATACTCTTTGATGGCAGTGGTACACCCTATGTAGCCTATACGGACCAAGGAGACGCTGCTTTGACAACCGTAAAGAAGTATAATGGAACAGGCTGGGTAGCTGTAGGTGAAGAAGCGTTTACTAAAGATGGTGGAAATGTTGCCTCTATGGCGATAAGTAGTAATGGTGTGCTTTATGTGACATTTATTGATGGTTGGGGAAAAGCGTCGGTGATGAAGTACGGTTCAACACCAGCACCAACTCCAACGCCTGAACCTGATATAGGAACAGTAAGTGCCGACTCTTCTTGGAAAATAGTAGGTAGCCCACAATTTTCAGGAGCTGTAGTAAATTATACCTCTATCGCGATAGACAAGGACGTTACCCCCTATGTAGTATATCAGGATGATTCACATGAATTAAAAGCAACTGTAAAAAAATATAATGGAACAGCTTGGGTAAATGTAGGAAGCGCAGGCTTTTCACCAGATTGGGTATCATATACTTCCATAGTTATAGACGGTAGTGGCACACCTTATGTAGCATTTGTAGATGAAGAAAATGGTCAAAAAGCAACCGTAATGAAGTACAATGGAACACGTTGGGAGATAGTAGGGAGTCGAGGATTATCAGCAGGAGCGGTAGGCTATACCTCCATAGCAATAGACAAGAACGGGACGCCCTATGTCGTATATGAGGATCATGAATATCATTCCATAACCGTAATGAAATATAACGGAACAAGCTGGAAGACGGTGGGAACTCCAGGATTTTCACCAGGTGGAGTAGAGTATACCACAATTGTAATAGATAGTAAGGGAACACCTTATGTAGCATTTAGAGATGGTTATGAAAATGTTAACCGCAAAGCAACCGTGATGAAGTATAATGGAACAAGCTGGGAATATGTTGGAGGTCCAGGCTTTTCATCAGGTAAAGCAAGTCATCTTTCGATGGCTTTGGATGAAAGTGGAAAGCCATATGTAGCATTTTCAGATCAAGACTTCGATTATAAATTAACTGTAATGAAGTATAATGGAACAGGCTGGGATGTAGTAGGGAGTCCAGGATCTTCAAAAAATCACGCTGCTTATACGACCATACTCTTTGATGGCAGTGGTACACCCTATGTAGCCTATACGGACCAAGGAGACGCTGCTTTGACAACCGTAAAGAAGTATAATGGAACAGGCTGGGTAGCTGTAGGTGAAGAAGCGTTTACTAAAGATGGTGGAAATGTTGCCTCTATGGCGATAAGTAGTAATGGTGTGCTTTATGTGACATTTATTGATGGTTGGGGAAAGGCATCCGTGATGAACTATGGGTCAACGCCAGCACCATCGCCTACAGAAATAGCAAAAAAATCAAATGTTAGTGTTATTGTAAATGGGAAAGCAGTTAGCTTTGATGCTTATAACATAAAAGGTAACAATTACTTTAAGCTACGTGATATAGCTTTGGCTTTGAATGGTTCAAATAAACAGTTTGAAGTAACTTGGGATGGTAATGCACAAGCAATTAATTTAATAAGTGGAAAGTCCTATACGCCTAACGGGAATGAATTTAATACCAGTACAGGATTATCTGAAATAGAAGCAACATTATCAACGGCAACAGTATTATTAAATGGCCAAAAGATATCTGTATTAGCCTAAAATATAAAAGGAAACAATTACTTTAAGCTTCGTGACTTAGGAAAATCTATAAACTTTGGTGTTACATGGGATGGTGTTAAACGATCGATAGGTATTGATACTTCAAGTGCTTATGTGGATTGATCGAATGGGAAGATAAAAAAGAAAAAATGATTACAATGCTATAAAGTATTGTAATCATTTTTTGTTCTAGCGAATATTATTAAAAAGTATGTTTTAGATATTTTAAGAAAGGAAGATTATGAATGAAAAAACTATTAATTATCTTGATTGTTACTATCATGATTTTTTCAATCACAGCATGTGGACCAACCATAAAAATAGGAGATGGCGAGGTATCATTAAAGGATGGAAAAGTGGAAGTAAAGACTGAGGAAGGGACTGCATCAGTAAAAGATGGAGAAATGACATATGAAGATAAAGATGGAAACGCAGTTTTTGCTGTCAATGAGGAAGGTGTTAATTTACCCGATGGTTATCCAGAAAATCTAGTTCCTATAATCGATGATAGTATGATAATTATGGCTTCAAATCAAGATCAGGAATATTGGCTTACTGCCATTACAAAAAAGGATTTAAAGGATACGGCTGAATTCTATAAAGATGTCATGAGTGATGCTGAAGATCTTTCTACAGTAACAGCTGAAGGTATGAACATGATCACTGGCTATAAGGATAATTTCTATATAACGATTTCATTGACTCCTAGTGATGAAAACGAAAATGAAACCGCAGTAAATATTTGGATTGCAAAGGAAGAATAAGGAGAAATAAGTCGCAAGAGACATTCTATTTAGAATTGGCTAAATTTAATGATAGAAAAGCGTAACAAAAATACAAGAGCAGAAGCAGTTGTATTTCTGTATAGGATTATATCGGGATACTAAATCATTCGTCATAAGGATACTTGGTGCAAAATTGAATAAAAAAAGAAAGCAGATAGCGGTTTTGTAAAAAAAAGACTATCTGCTTTTTTATTATAGAGGTAAATATCTACAATATGATAAAATATTAGTATTAAAATATTTTCTATAGCGTTAAAAATATAATTTTTTTATAGGTCGCTATTTCTTTACGAATTGTCTCTATAAAAGGATGGTGTTACCCCAACCTTTCTTTTAAATACGGTGGAAAAGTGAGTACGGTTACTAAAGCCACATAAAATACTTATTTCATTAATCGAGTAAGTCTCTGTTGCTAATAGTTCTTTTGCTTTTTTAATCTTTAAATCTATCAGATACGCATAAGGCGTTTTCCCTGTATTTTTTTTAAATATTCTTATCAAGTGATAGGGGCTATAGTTTACAGAAGCTGCTAGTTTATCTAAGGAAAAGTCAGAGGTTAACTGGCTACGAAGGTACTCAATTGTATGTTTTACAGCCCTTACATCGCTATTATCTTCGTTATCAGAATGATAGGAAAGAGTGTTACTTATATTTCTTAATAGGCTGATTATGATTTGTGTATTAAGACTCTGAAGAACATATTCATATCCGGGCAGTTTTTCTCCAGCTTCTTTCATGAATTGAAGAATAAGTCTACTTGTATGGGTGTCAATATCAAAGGGACCGTTAGTTATAAATGTGTCATTTTTTTCAGAAAGTAAGTAAGAAAATTCTCTTATGTATCCCTTTTTGATAAAAATAGGGATAAAGGTATCAATTGATTTTTCTTTAGCGAACATAGGTAGCTGATCAGGATTTATAAGATAAATTTTTCTCTTATGTAAATAAAATTTCTTTTTTTCCTTTATTGTCGTAGGCATATTTTTTGTGTATAGAAGAAATTTACAAGTTACAAAATCATTAGGCTTTGCAAACATATTATTTGCCTTTAGAATAGTTAAGCTAACACTGGAATAAGCAGCTATAAGCTTAGCTATATCTTGAGGGAATTTTTTTAAGATCTCTGAATAATAAACTTCCATAAATATCACCTATCCGGTATTTGATTTCCGACATACTACCATTAGGAAAAACTAGGCAATCATACATTAAGAATCATTATGGCTAATGTGTGCTTTTTTATCTTTATGATTTTTTTTAAATATAGTTTATTTGCCAAAAAAATAATACTACCCGAACAGGGTAGTATTATTCTCTTTACTCATTAACACCTATTTCATTGACGCATAAGAGGTAAATAAAGTAAGATAAAAGTATCTTTTTAATATGAGGGGACCGAATGAGATACTTTCAAATATTTTTTAATATCTTTAAAAAGCATTATAGAATAATCATTATTCTGGGAAGTACTTTTGGTTCAATGATAACATTCCCAGTTTTTGGCCCTGTTTTATTACATATGGTTGGTCTTAAATATGTCCTCTTAATGAGTTCCTTTTCTCTATTGTTTTTAACAATAGGATATCTGATAAAGCCTTTTTACATGGAAATCAAAAGTAATATCCTATTATTGCTAAGCTTCGTTAGTGCTTTTCTTTTAGGTATATCTTTTTTTCTTCCCCTATGGATGCAATTTTTAGCTATTGCCCTGTTTAGCTTTTCTGCGGGCAGAATTATCGTCTTTTGGTCAAAGCTAATGTTTAAGGAAGTTTCTATAAATGATCGCGCCAAAGTGATAAGCATGGGGCTTTTTTTCGCTTATGGTTTTCTCTATCTTACCAATGTTATTATTTCCTTCATCCCCAAGCCCATTACACCATTATTTTCTGTACTATTAATCCTAATTGCAGCAGTTCTTCTTAAAAAAGATTCGACAGATAATATGATCCCAATGCCTGCTGTTCTGGATAGGACTGTCCCGATCCCATGGATTTTATTTTCATTAATATTTTTAATCTATATAACTGCTGGCATTACCTACGCCGAGGTTTATCCAGGAAGAACCAGCTACCCATCATTGGACAGATTCTATAACGTATTACCTTTTGTTTTAGCGGTAAATGTAGCAGGTTACATAAGTGATACATGGGGAAGGAAGTACTCGCTTTTTATCGGTATTTCTTTGTTAGGTATATCATTTTCATTTTTTTTAATGGAATCTAGTATTATTTCCTATTTTTTGATTCAGTCAATAATAGAAATAGCATGGGCTTTCCTTGACCTATATGTCTTGGTTGTGATTGCCGATATTGCAGAAAGACTTAACAGGAGAGAATACTATACATTTGGTCTGGCTTTTTTTTCTTCGGGAACATTATTTGGAGCAATTTTGTGCACAATAACCAGGAATATTGGAATTAATCAAACAGTATACGCATTACTAGCCCATCTCCCCCTCTTCATTGCCGTTGCTTTTCTTGGTAGAATTCCTGAGACACTGAAAAAACAAGAAGAAATGAAGGGATTCCTCACACCCTCTGATGAAATGATGGATAATATATTTATATTGTTGAAGGATCGTTTCAGTCTTACTCCTAGAGAAATGGAAGTAACTTTTTTGATTTTGCAGGGCTTGAGCAATGTTCAAATATCCAATAAATTATACATTTCAGAAAACACGGTAAAATATCATTTAAAAAATATCTTTCATAAAAGCGGTATTACCAATAGAAATGAATTAAGAAGCTATGTTATTAATCTAATTAAACAGGACTAATTCAGAGATGATGTGAATCAAGGTCAATTTTCATATGAACAAACTGGATATGTATATAGCAAGGCTACAGGAAAATATGACTTAGTCCATATATACAATTACAGTAAGAATGAACAACAACTTTATATCAACGCGTCAATTGGTGTTGCAGAGTGAATAAAAAAGGTTTTTAAGATGTTGAAGAAGCCCCTTATCGTTTATTGAATCATTGTTCAATTAAACGATAGGGGGTTTTGTTTTGAGTATCACTCCGTGTTCAAGTTTAAAATAGTCCATACTGTTCCTCCTCTTACTGACTTTTCAAATTACTACCATTATATAGCAATAATAGAAATCTATTTAGCAATATTTGAAACCATCATAACTCTTTCAACGAATATAATGTGGTTAAACCTATATTCAGTTTTTTGGAAGGAGGGAGAGAAAACTTATACAAAGCTTGAATGTAAAAGAGCATTTCTTGTTGCATTAGGTTAATAACATTCAGGAAGGAAGATTAGAGAATGAAAAAACTGCTTGTTATATTATTTGTTGCCATTATGATGGTTTCAATAACAGCATGTGGCCCAACCATAAAGATAGGAGATAGTGAAGTATCTCTAAAGGATGGAGAAGTGGAAATAAAGACAGAGGAAGGGACTGCATCAGTAAAAGAAGGAGAATTATCATTTGAAGATAAAGATGGGAATGAAGTTTTTGAAGCGAATGAAAAAGGTGTTGGTTTACCAGATGGTTATCCAGAAAATATGGTGCCAATAATCGATGATAGTATGATAATTATGGCTTCAAATCAAGATCAGGAATATTGGCTTACTGCCATTACAAAAAAGGATTTAAAGGATACGGCTGAATTCTATAAAGATGTCATGAGTGATGCTGAAGATCTTTCTACAGTAACAGCTGAAGGTATGAACATGATCACTGGCTATAAGGATAATTTCTATATAACGATTTCATTGACTCCTAGTGATGAAAACGAAAATGAAACCGCAGTAAATATTTGGATTGCAAAGGAAGAATAAGGAGAAATAAGTTACAGAGACATTCTATATAGAATTGGCTAAATTTAAGAATGGAAAAGGGGGTAATGATAGATGGAAACGCAGGTAGATAAAGTTGAAGTAGATCAACAGGATATAGAAAAAAACAAAATCATGGGAGTTTTAGGGTATATTATTTTCCTCATCCCTCTTTTAGCTGCCAGAGAATCTAAATACGCAATGTTTCATGCCAATCAAGGGTTGCTTCTTTTTTTGACTGCCGTCATTATCAATGTAGTAGGTGGCATCATTCCAATTATCGGATGGATATTAATTATTCCTCTTGGGAATCTAGCAGTTTTTATCTTAGCGATAATGGGAATTATTAATGCGGCTAATGGTAACGTGAAGCCGCTACCCCTTATTGGCAAATATACTATATTAAAATAAGTGATTAAAGGAGATTTAACATGAAAAGTAAATTTAGATTTAATAGATTAGTGGTCTATCAAATTATAATAGCACTCCTTGTAACGATGCTACCGGCGACAGTCTTGTCTGCTGAGCCCATCCCGATTTCGACTGCGGAGGAGTTAAACAATGTACGTAATAATCTGAGTGGAGATTATGTATTGATGAATGACATCGACTTAACTGATACGGTTTGGGGAGCGGTCTACGCTCAGGCAAATAGCACAGGAGGATGGGCACCGATTGGCACAATGGATGACCCCTTTACCGGTACCTTTGACGGAAGCGACTACACCATTACTGGGCTCTTTATTGAGAGACCATTAGACAATAGCATTGGCTTGTTTGGTTATACAGATTTTCACTCCGTCATTCAGAATATAAATCTAGTAGATGCAAATATAACTGGTAACGGATCAATAGGCGGTATTGCAGGGATTAATAAAGGAACAATTTCAGGAGGTTTTGTTTCAGGAACAGTTTTTGGAAATGGCAATGGTGTTGGTGGTTTAGTAGGAATCAACTCTGGAACAATTGAAGATTCCTATACTCAGGCTAATGTATCTGGTCAACAGTCTATAGGTGGATTAGCAGGAAGTAACTTCGGAACAATTGAAGGATCCTATGCGGAAAATCCAGTGAATGGCGCAGAGTTTGTAGGTGGGTTAATCGGATGGAATAGTGGAACACGAACAGTTAGTCATTCATATTCTATTGGAAACGTAGTTGGTACAGGTTCGTATATTGGTGGATTAGCTGGAAGAAATATAGCGAACATAAGATCTTGTTATGCAAAAGGTGATGTAAAGGGAAGCAGTAATATTGGTGGATTGGTTGGTGAGAATGGGTGGCCTTCAACACCCGGTACAATAGAAGACTCTTATGCAACAGGAGATGTTGAAGGAATTCATTCAAATATAGGTGGTCTTGTTGGAATTATGTCTCATGCAGATAGTTCGATTTCAGGATCCTATGCTGAGGGGAATGTTACAGGAGGTCAGTTGACAGGAGGACTTGTAGGACGATTATATAAAGGTTCTGTTCGTAATAGTTATGCAATTAACGCAAGTATTACTAGGACAGCACTTTCTTCCAGTACCACTTTTGGCAGAATTACTGGTGAATACCAGGATACGGCCATATTAGAGAATAATCGGGCTAATGTTAATATGAGCGAGCCTTTTGCAGGAGCTTATAATGAAAAATCATTAACAGGTAAGGATGGAGCTGATCTGAACAAATGGGCTGTAATAGATGGTGCATTGCTGGTTAGTAATTTTAATCAACTAATAAGTAATCCAGTAGGTCCAGAAAAGGAACAAAGCTTTGAATTTACAGTTCCAGTTAGAGATATTGCAGGTAACCCGATTAGTGGTTTGACTTCAGGAAATTTTAACATCTCAGAAAATGGTGAAGGGACACTTACTGTGAATAGTATTACAGAAGCTGGAAGTACAGGTGACTATACTATCTCAGCCAGTCATGATAAAGCAGAGACCATCAGCATTATAGTAAAGTATCATGATATAGATGATATAGAACTTGGGATTGTTGACTTGGGAATTCGGCAAGAACCTATGGATGAGGTAAATGTGGTGACCACCCGTATAAACGGTATTGATGGGGAAGAGCCGGATAATTACAGTGTTTATGTAGCAATAAGTGGTACCGGAAGGTATATAGCATTTGAATCAAAGGCAGGAAATCTAGTAAGCGGTGATAATAACGGGGTAAATGATGTTTTTGTTTATGATAGAGATACTAACGAAATAGAGATGATAAGTGAACATTTAGCCATTGGTTATTATCCTGATATAAGCTCAGACGGAAATTATGTAGCCTTTACTTCAAATGTTGATGGACAAAGAGTTATACATTTGTGGGATAAACAAAGTGGAACAACCTACCCATTAACAGATCAACATGGAGATGATTTAAGATGTGACTATAGGCCATTTATCAGTGGTGATGGTCAATATATTGTATATCGTGACTCAGGTACAATATATCTATATGATCGGATAAATGATATTAATAAAGACATAGCCACGGGTGAGAATCCGGACATTAGCGCTGATGGAAGATACATTGCTTATAATAAATTCGAAGAGAGTCAATTTAGAATCTACGTGTATGATACTCAAAATTCTACTGAAACCCGAGTAGATATCACTACTAATGAGGATAGTTATTATCCCCACATAAGCAGTGATGGGCGTTATGTATCCTTTGAATCGTATGCCGATGACTTAACAAATGTAGATGCGTTCTATAACGTTTTTGTTCACGATCGGGATACTGATGAGAATGGTATTTTTGATGAATCAGGTAATGTTGAGACAATACTTGTTAGTAAATCAAGCGACGGAACTCCAGGCAATGATGATAGTGGTGAAACAAATGGTGAGGGTTCTGCAATAAGTGATGATGGGCGTTACGTGATGTTTTTGTCCTATGCTGATAATCTAGTGCCCGGTGACACCAATAATAATCTAGATTTGTTTGTCCGTGATATGGAGGAAGAAAAGACTATTCTGGTAAGCGTCTCATCGGAAGGATATCAAATAGGAGAAGATGATGATATTTATTATCCGGCCATAAGTGGTAATGGCTTGGTCACGGCTTATGTATCGGATTCGATGAATTTAGTCATTGAAGGGTCAAGCAATACACATGTTTATATTTCGGAGATACAAGAACCTGTGGTTATTGCGAGTGATTCGCTTGCTGACGGAACAGAAGGAGAGGCTTACAGCCATACCTTCACCGCTTCAGGAGGTACTTCACCCTATAGCTTTACCTTAACCGAAGGAAATCTTCCTTCTGGATTAAATTTGGCACAAAATGGTCAATTATCTGGAACTCCAACGGAAACGGGAGACTTTAATTTTACCGTTCAGGCTACCGATAATGGGGGAGGAACGGACAGCAAAGGCTATACCTTGACCATTAAGGCCAAGACATTAGCTCCATCAGTCACGATTCAATCAAATCAGCAACTGACTGAAAGTAGTTTGGATCAGGCTGTTGTAAACGTGAATCTTACGAATGAGACCTTTAATACAACTAATCTGGTAGCAGGAGACTTTACATTAAATGATGCTCCTCCAGGATTGAGCGTTGGTAATATTCAGGATGTTACAGGAAACAGTTGTACATTAGTTTTAAATTTTGACGGTACAGATTTTGATAATGACTTTACCGACTTTAATATTACTGTCAGTGGTGATAAACTGACGGGAGGAGCAGCGATTACAAGTAACAGTTTATTAGTAAAGGGAGAAATTGAACCTGTTTTGGCGATTGCAAGTGATTCCCTAGCTGACGGAACAGAAGGAGCGGCTTACAGCCATACCTTCACCGCTTCAGGAGGTAATCCACCCTATAGCTTTACCTTAACCGAAGGAAATCTTCC
>JAENYW010000048.1 GCA_016841555.1 Tepidibacillus decaturensis | reverse complement strand
CTGCGACCTTCGGGTTATGAGCCCGACGAGCTACCAACTGCTCCACCCCGCGTCAGTCACAAGAACCATTATATAACGAATATGATTAGAATGTCAACTGTTTTTCAAACTCTATTTTTTGTTAATAATTAGTAAAGCACCTAAATAGGTGCCTTATTAAAAATCTATATTAATTAGATACTATCAGCATCAAGATGATTATCCACGACGAGCGCCACGCCCACCTCTTTTCGAATCAGTACTTTTTCGTAAAGTAGAAAGACGTTCTTCACTGTCTTTTAAGAATTTGGTTAATTTGTCGTCAAAGCTTTCTCTGTTTTGCCTGTGTGGTGGTTTCCTTGTTTTTGAAATATTTGTTTTGGTATTAGTATTGGTATTGTAGCTGACAGGTTTTTCTTTTGCTTTTTTTATTGAAAGTCCAATCTTCCCGTCCTTTTCAATATTAATTACCTTAACAGTAACCACATCGTTTACTTTTAGAAACTCATTAACATCTTTTACATAATTATCTGCAACTTCAGAGATGTGTACCAACCCTGTTTCGCCATTAGGCAACTCAATAAATGCGCCAAAATGGGTAATTCCTGTTACTTTTCCTTCCAATTTGCTGCCTACTTCAATTGACATGTAATAAAATATCCTCCTTAAAAAATAAAAAGATGAACTAATGAAATTATACCCGAATAATTGAAACCATGTCAACTAAGTTCTATTCCTCAGGAGAAATAAGAATAATTTCCCCTGGCTTGGATAAAAAATAATATCTCCTGGCTAATTCAGCAATATGATCATCATCATGTAACAGGTAAACCTTCTTCTCTAAATCTTTCTTCTTATCAATTGCGTTCTGTTGTTCTTCTTCTAGTTCATTAAGCTTTACTTGAATATCTTTTATTATAACCCATTGGTTATATATTGTAAAAATGGCCCATACTAAAAATGCAAATAATAAAAAAGAAATAACTTTCATACGTTTTTTACTTGGATTATGCTTCTTGTTTGACATGAAGTATTCCTCCCTATTGAGGAAGATTATTTTTTTAATATCTTCTTCAATAATGAGAGAAATCCTTCTTTTGTTTTTGACTTTATCTTTTTCCCTGCAACTTTAAAGGACATAACTATATGTTTAACGATAGAACTAATGAATTTATATATAGAATGGAGAATAGAATAAATAGTCATACTGATAAAGATAATAATCGCAGATAAAACTTTGTATAGAAGAATAAATGGTTTTATTAACAGTACATATACACTTTTTATAGTAAATCTCCAAAGATAATAAACTACATGAAAAAAATGCAGCCAAATTTGAATAATCAAATAGGATATGCTATTGAAATAAATCCATATTCCAATAAAAAAGGTGATAACCATGGTAATTCTTAGTTGTCCATGATTAATCCATAATAACAGATAAAAAACAAAAAAGGCTGAAATAATGCCAAAGATAACATCAATGATAAAAACAATCCCATTAGCCATTTCTATTTTTCCCTTTAATACTCGATATCCATCGAATAGCATACCAATGATAAAGCTACTTCCTAGCATTAACAATATGGTATAAAATTGCTGTTCTAGTGTCACTTAAATAACCTACCAAATAGTCCTTTGCTCTTATCTGAATAACCATCATCTAAGTATCCCATATCTGCAATTAGTCCCTCTATTTCCACTAAACCTTGTTCTAAACTTAGATTTTTAATATGTAAGTTTTGGCCACGAATATTCAAATAACCATATTCCGTACTTAATAAAAATTCTTCACTATCAAAGCTTTCTACATCTTTTACTCCAGTTACCTTTAACCTTTCTCTATCCACTAAAATAATTTCATGCTTTATTGCTTTTCGCATTTTATCTTCCATCTATAATCCCTCCTTCGCTATATCCTATGGCTTGGCTAAATTTTTTAGAACAAAAAAAGGACTTTTATAAATAATTTATAAAAGTCCTTTTCATCTGTTTCATAGCATTTCTTCTTTTATAATCTCATACATCTTCTCTGCTTCTTCTTTTTTTGTTGTTTCTTTAATCATGTTTATGCGGAGTGTAACTAATTTTTGTCCAAATTGAATGCTTAGCTCGTCACCTTCTTTTACATTGGAGCTTGCCTTTGCTGTGTGCCCATTAATTTCAATCCTACCTTGTTCAGATACTTCCTTTGCTAGTGTTCTCCTTTTAATCAATCTAGACACTTTTAAAAATTTATCTAATCGCATCTCCATTCTCCTTTTTATCTTCTCTAAAGATCTTTCTTTGCTTCATTCCAATAATGCTCCATTACGTCTAACGAAGCCTCATCAATTGGAACATGGTCTTCCTTTAATTTTTTTTCTATGTAATGAAATCTTTTGATGAACTTATGGTTTGTTTGTGTTAGAGCAGCTTCAGGATCCACCTTCATGAAACGGGCTAAATTTACTACTGCAAATAATAAATCTCCTAATTCACCCATTTTCTCTTCTTCACTTGCCTGTTTAACCTCTTGAAATTCTTCTTGGATTTTTGCAAATATATCTTCTGAATCTGACCAATCAAAACCTACTTTAGATGCTTTTTTCTGCAGTGTATATGCCTTTAAAACAGCTGGTAAATCCTTTGGAACTCCATCTAATACAGAAGCTGACTGTTCTTCTCCTCTTTTTTCTTTTTCTTGCTGCTTTATTTTATCCCAGTGTTGCAATGCTTCTTCAGCCTTTTCTGCTGTTTGATCTCCAAACACGTGAGGGTGTCTTCTTACTAGCTTTTGATTGATCTGTTGTACGACGTCAAAAATGTTAAAATACCCTTCCTCTTCAGCAATCTGAGCGTGCAGCATCACTTGTAATAATACATCCCCTAACTCCTCTACCATATGATCAAAATCTAATTCATCAATGGTTTCTACGAACTCGTACATTTCTTCAATTGCATTTTTCCGTATGGATTGATGGGTTTGAGCACGATCCCAAGGACAACCATTAGGACTTCGTAAAATTTCTACTATTTCAACTAATCGAGAAAATTGACGCTCATATACCTTTGTATCTGATGATTTTGGTATAAAAAGTGAACTTAAATGGTGAAAGTCATCAGCATGATGGTCCAATTCATAAAGTGGAATTTCTTTTATCTCTTCTTTTCCTTCTATTCCTAGATAGGAAACAATGTATAATAACATCTCATCTGGATATACCTCCATTAAGCTTAATTTGACATCAGAAGCAACCCATTGATTATAGACTTGTCCAATGACTGTATTTATCTTAGGATCTAATTGTTCATGACTTATTGTTTCACCATTTAAAAAGATAAATCCATCGATCGGATCAACATGAAGCCTAGAAAATACCGTGTCAAGAAAGCTTTCCCCACCTAAAATGTTAATCTCTACGTTTCTTTCTGGAGCTTTTTCAAGTAAATGTTGTACGCTTTTCTCAGCAACCATTGGATTCCCAGGAACGGCATAGAAAGGAGATTGTCCCTCTTCTGCTTTATCTAAAAGCACTGATGCAATTTGTAAATACACCTCATCATATTTATCCAAGGTATCATATAAATAGTCAAAGGTTTCAAAAGATATTCCTTCTTGTTCTAAAAAGTCTACCACTGGATGAGCTTTTGTCCTTAGATAATTATGCTTGCTATTCTTTAATTTTCTATAGACCCCTAATGATAAGTTTTCTACACTACCAGAACCTAATCCTACAACTGTAATTTTTCCACTCATTTTTATCCCCTTAATCCTTTAATATTCTCATTTTTTCTGTTAATTGAATAACCTTAGCACCATATTTAGGTATTTGATTCAAGTCTTTTTTTGTAATAGCACCTGAGATAAATAGGCTTAAAGCATATGCAATAATTCCTCCACCTACTGAGATCAAAGCCACAACAGCCATTAATAAGCGCTCTGAAGCAATCAAAGAGGTTAATCCGATTGTTAAACCATATTTAATTGCATAGACTAGGATCCCCATCATAATCGTAGCTATAATCGGTTTTATAAAAAAATTCATAAATCCGATTTTTACATCTATATGCTGATTAATCGCCATAACATTTAGGGTTGTAGCAACCATATAAGCTAATACAGTTGCAATTGCTGCTCCATTAATATTAAACCAGTATATTAGAAAGATGTTTAGAATTAATTTAACAATTACCCCAATAAATAAGTTTCTAGCAGGTAATATGACTTGCCCTAATCCTTGTAATATCCCTGAGGAAGTGATGCCTAATGTAGAAAAAATCGTTGTAAAGGATAATATGGCTAATGCAGTGCTACCTACACTATCCTTATATAACATGATATTAACAGGAATCGCCAATACCGCTAAACCTATGGAAGCTGGCAACCCAATCATTAACGTTAAACGTAGCGTTAGTTCAGAACGTTCTGCAATGACTGTAAAACGTTTTTTTGCTTGTGCTTCTGAAATTGCTGGAACTAACGCTAAAGATAATGCAGTAGCAAAAAAAGCGGTAAATTGAACTAACGGTTGTCCCCTCGTATATATACCAAACCAATATTCTACATACTGTGCTAACGTTTGATGCTTTATGTATACTCCGAATATATTCTCTGTGTTGATAACAGCATAGTTTAAAATATTGGAAAAAGAAAAGGAATCAACAACCCCAAATAACGGTAATACCAAAGAACCTAGCGCTATTGGTAAGGAATAATATAGAATCCGTTTCACAATATGTATTATTGATTCCTTATCTTCAATCTCCATTATTCCTGTTTCTAAAGTCAGTTCATTTGTAATATGTTCTGTTCTTTTCCAATAAAATAGTAACAGGATAAATGCAAATACTGCACCAGTAACTGCCCCAAACACAGCTCCTGCTCCAGCATAATATACACCATAACCCTTGTTCATAAACCAATAAGATAATATTAAAATAGTGGAAACGCGTACTATTTGTTCGATTACCTGAGAGTATGCTGTAGGAATCATATATTGATGCCCTTGATAATACCCTCTAAGTGCTGCCATTGTTGGAACAATTAGCAAAGCGAAGGATACACTTTTTATGGCAATAGATAGTTCTTCATTTCCCATCATCTTTGCCAATATAGTCGAACCAAAAAAAAGAAGTGTAAAAAAAACAAACCCTGTTAATGTTAATACATAGATGGATACAATAAATATTCGTCTAGCCCCTGCTTTATCTCCCAGAGCTAAACGTTCTGATACGATTTTTGAAATCGCAATTGGAAAACCTGCAGTTGCTAAAATTAGAAGCATGCTATATAAAGGATAAACTTTATTATAGACTGCTAGTCCTATATCCCCAGTAATATTTTGATACGGAATTCTATAGATGACCCCCATCATTTTAGATAGAAGTGCAGCTAACCCGAGAATAGCCGCTCCCGTTACAAAAGATTGTCTATCCTTATGACCCATTCTTTCCCTCTCCTTGACTATATTCGACACACTATCTCTATTATATCAATAACGTTTTATCTTTTCATTAATCTGATACAGCGTAGTAAAAAAAGAGGCAGTCTTTCGCTGCCTCACAGACTGACGAGAAATTCGTCAGGATGCCAGCTTGTAAAGAAAGCCCAAGATCAAGGCGCGACGACAGCTAGGAGTTGAAGCGTATAATGAAATACGTAAGAGTCCTAGATGGTCGACTAGACAATCACGTCCTGTGATATCGTCGACACTTGCACGTCTTGTGCTTTGGAAGCAACGCAGAAATTGGGCTTTATCTATAAGCTGAGAAGGCAGGCTTAGCCTGCCTCTTACTGTTCCATTTGTTTTGCTAAAAACGATGCAGCAGTTTCAACCATCTTTATTTCTAAAGGTCCCATCTTGACATCATCTTTACCAATTAGAATAACAGAACCGATCGGATCTCCACCTGCAATAATGGGAGCAATGACATAAGAAGAATACTTTTCAACTGAATCCTTAATTATGTTGCCTTCTCCTGCATTTGATTCCATAATCGTTTTCCTATTTTCCATACTTCCTTCAACAAGCTCACTGATTGATTTATCCATATAATCCTTTTTACTTGTACCTGAAACGGCAATAATGGTATCCCTATCAGAGATAAGCGTTATATGATTTAAATTTTCATAAAGGGAATCTGCAAATTCCTTAGCAAAATCTCCAAGCTCCCCTATTGGAGAGTATTTTTTAAGTATGACCTCTCCATCTCGATCAACAAAAATTTCTAAAGGATCTCCTTCACGAATTCTTAACGTTCTTCGAATTTCCTTAGGAATAACTACCCGACCTAAATCATCTATACGTCGAACAATTCCTGTTGCTTTCATTCTACTTGATGCCTCTCTTTCTTGTATGTTATGTGTTGTGTGATGCACTATCTATAATTGTCCATAGTATTCTTCTATTGGCAATTTATTATACAAAAAAGAAGGCCAATGAAACATCCATAATTTTCTTTATGAAGCAGGAATATTTATTTCTTTGATAATAGAAGATAGATCCTTCTGCATGAATAGATTGTATTCGGTTACCATCACTTGATTCTTTAATTGTAATGGAATATTTTCGATCTCTGGTATTTCTCGACTAGATACCTTCATAATATGATATCCAAACTGTGTTTTTACTAAACCACTTACTTCATTCAAAGGAAGGGTCAATGCTGCATCTTTAAATTCTGGAACCCACATAGAAACAGGTTGATTTTCATAGGTTCCACCGTTATCCTTACTACCTGGATCATCTGAATATTCTTTTGCTAATTCAGCAAAATCCTCCCCATTATTTATCTTAGCTAATACTTCTTCAGCACGCTTTTTCGCTTCCTCTTCTGAACGTCCTTCATCTATTGTAATTAAAATGTGACTCACTGTAGCTATTGTGAATTCATCTTTGTTCTCGTTATATTTTTTTTCTACAAAATAGTCTTGAATCGCATACAATCTTTCTAAATATTGTATTAATTGATCTTCAGAAATAGTTAAGTCGGTAAGAAGCTTATTATAGGTAGCTTCATCTCCAAGCGTTTGTAATTTTTCTGTTTTAATATATTCAAACATCTCTTTTGCTTCATCCGATTTTTTTTCTTTTACTTGCTCAGAAAGATATTTTTCACTGATATATCTTTCTACAATTTGTTTTTTTGTTTCATCTGATTGTTCTTTTATTTCCCCTAATTGTGGATCAAAAAAACGAAGCACTCCATAATAAACAGTAAATTCATTTTCATTTACCGTTCCACCATTATATTCAGCAATAATTTCCCCCTCTGCCCCTTCCGTTTTACTTGCACATCCTGTCATGCTTCCTATTAGTAGTACAATAACAAGTACATAGATCCATCTGTTGCTTGAATTTTTCATTAAATTGCTGCTCCTTCCTTTTGTAACGATTCTTGGTAACGTATAAGAAACTTCTCGATATAATCTAATATTTCCTCCCCAGCAAGTCGTTTAATATTAATTTTCACTCCGATATGACTGCCTGAAGAGAGCTTGACTCTTTGTTTAAAATCATTGGCTATTTGATATAGCTTATATCCGTCTACAATTTGATTCTGATCAGGACTTACTTTCAGAATAACTTCCTGTCCCTTTTGAATAATACTTTCAATATGGTACTGATAAGCATAGACTTTTACTCTAGAGACTGCTAAGAGATTTTGCACCGCTTGAGGAATTTCTCCAAAACGATCCTCTAATTCCTCTTCGAGGTCGTAAGCTGCCTGTAGTGTTTGAAGACTTGCAAATTTTTTATACATTTCAATCTTTTGCATCTCATCATTAATATAATCAGATGGTAAGTATGCATCTACTTCTAATTCAATTTGTGGTTCCATTTTCTTTTCCTCTTTCACTTCTCCTTTCAGTTCATCGATTGCTTCCTTTAACATTTGACTATATAAGTCAAAACCTACAGAAGCAATAAAGCCATGCTGTTCTGCACCTAACAAATTACCTGCACCTCTAATGGCTAAGTCCCTCATTGCTATTTTAAACCCTGAACCTAATTCAGTAAATTCTTTAATAGATTCTAATCTTTTTTCAGCTACCTCCGTTAATACTTTATCCCTTTCATAAGTAAAGTAAGCATATGCAATTCTATTAGACCTTCCAACTCTTCCTCTTAATTGATAGAGTTGGGATAAGCCCATTTTATCTGAGTCATAGATGATTAACGTATTCACATTAGGGATATCTACACCTGTTTCAATAATGGTGGTACTTACTAAAACATCATACTCTCCTTCTAAAAAGTCCAACATAATACTTTCTAATTCAGACTCCTTCATTTGCCCATGAGCTATTGCGACCTTCGCATCAGGAATCAGCACGCTTATTTGTTCAGCCATTTTTTGAATCGATTTGACTTTATTATATAAAAAGTATACCTGCCCACCTCGAGCTAATTCTCTTTCTATTGCTTCTCGTACCATCGCTGCACTGTATTCAACTACATAGGTTTGTACTGGAAAACGATTTTCTGGTGGTGTTTCAATGATGGAAAGATCTCGCACACCTAACATAGACATATGAAGCGTCCTAGGGATTGGTGTTGCTGTTAGCGTCAGAACATCTACATTTGCTTTAAATGCTTTTATTTTTTCCTTATGCCTTACTCCAAATCGTTGCTCCTCATCAACAATTAACAAACCAAGGTCTTTAAAGATGATATCCTTAGATAATAAACGATGAGTTCCTATCACAATATCCACGGTTCCGTTTTCCAAGCCTTTAATTACTTCCTTTTGCTCTTTTCGGGATCGGAATCTGCTTATCACCTCAATACGCATTGGATAGTCCATAAATCTCTCTTTAAATGTTTCAAAATGCTGCTGTGCTAAAATAGTAGTTGGAACTAAAACGGCAACCTGTTTTCCGGATAATGCAGCTTTAAATGCTGCTCTAATGGCAACTTCTGTCTTCCCATAGCCAACATCACCACATAATAAACGGTCCATTGGTTTATCTCTTTCCATATCTAAGGCAATCTCATCAATTGCCCGTAATTGATCTGGTGTTTCATCATATTGGAAAATAGCAGCAAATTCTCTGTGATAGTTATTATCCTTTTGAAAAGCAAATCCATTCATTGCTTGCCTTTTAGCATATAGCTTTATTAAATCCTGTGCAATATCTTGTACAGAGGATTTGACCTTATTTTTAACCTTACTCCATTCGCTTCCTCCCAATGAGTAAACTTTAGGTTCTTTTTCTTCTCCTCCGACAAATTTCTGTACCAAATCAATTTGTTCAATAGGAACATAAAGCTTATCATTACCAGCATACTTGATATGAAGATAGTCTTTATGAATACCATTAATATCTAAGGTTTCTATTCCTATATATCTACCAATACCGTGATTTACGTGTACAACATAATTTCCAACACGTAAGTCACTATAATTTTTTATTCTTTCCACGTTTTCCTGTTGAGTAATCTTTCGTGCTTTTCTTTGTTTTTTTGAAAAAACTTCTCCTTCGGTAATAACAGCCAGATGAACGCTAGACATTTCAAACCCTGATTGTAGATTGCCTATCATAATAGTTGGTCTTACTGACAAAGAATGAATCTCTTTCGTTACAATATCTACTTCCATTTCAAAATCATCTAATACTCTTTGCAGCCTTTTTGCACGCTCTTTATCTGCCGCTAAAAAAATAACATTGGATTGAATCTTTTTCCACCTATCCATCTCTGTCTTTAACAGATTCATTTGTCCATGAAAATTTTGCATATTACGACTAACAAAGTTCACAACATTATCAGGGGTAGCATGGGGAATCTGTCGTAAAAATAAAGATAAATAGATTGTTTGCTTATGATGAGACATAATCATATCAAGATAGGGTTGGATTACTTCCAATTGAGGCAAAAATTCTCCCTGTTGCAACAAAGTGGTCTCCCAATCTGTTGTTTCTTGTTCTACCTGTTTCGCAACCTCTGCTATTCGATTTGCCTCATCAAAAATAAGAAGGCTATTTTTATCTGCATAATTTAGTAGCGTATTCTTCATTGGATATAATACAGAGACATACTTATATAGCCCATTAAAATAATGAGCTTGTTTTAACTGCTCTATTTCCCAGGAAATGTTCGACAAAGCTTTTTCTTTCGTTGCAGAATCCTTTACCTTCCTTACATGCTCTTCTAAGAATGTCTCTGCTTTTAAAGCTGCAACTTGAAATTGATCCTTGGTTGCAATCCATTCCCTTACAGATGTTATTTCTATATTTTTCAATTTATCCAATGACCTTTGTGATGTTATATCAAAGGAACGAATAGAATCAACTTCAATATCAAACAATTCAATCCGAGTAGGATGCTCTGTAGTAAGAGGATAAATATCTATGATTCCTCCTCTAATACTAAATTCTCCTTGCTTACTTACAAGATCCGTTCTTTCGTAGCCTAAATACAAGAAACGATTAATTAAAGCTTCTAAATCAATTTCATCACCAAGGGTTAAAGAAATAACAGATTCTAAAAAATATTCCTTAGGTGGTAAAAATTTTGTTAAACCAATGTAAGGGATAATATATATACCTAGATTATTGTTAGCTAAACTTTGTAATACACGAATTCTTTGAGCAAGTGTTTCTGGACTTTGTGCATCTATATCTATTAAAGTGATTTCATTTGCAGGATATAAGAACAGTTTGGTATGATCTACTAATTCTAGTAAATCATCATACATCTTCTGTGCTTGTAACAAATTATGAGTGATAATAATAAACGACCTTTTTTCTTCCTTAAAAAGGGTAGCAATCAGCAATTGTTTCGCTGACCCACTTAATCCAGTGATTAATTGCTCCTTCATATCACTTTTTAAACCTGTAACGATGGTTTGAAACTCTTGATTTCCTGCAAACTTATTTAAAAGAATATCCATAAAATCCCCCTTCCTTCTTGGGTGCACTTATAACGTAAAAATAAGCTTTAGCTAGACAACCAAAGCTTTGTCCTAACTTTAAATCTATTGCAAAGGATTGGATATTAGATTCAATTCAGGATTTTTCTCCAATGCTTCTTGGCAGTATTCACATACAACTTTTGCAATCAAATCGCCATTTATGTCATAGGTAATTATACTTTTTCGTTCCCTAGGGGTCAAGGTATGTAGACCAAGCTGCTCTTCAGAAACATTTTCAGGGTTTATTTCACCTAAGTACTGACCACAATGCTTACATACGTATTTTATCAAGCGTATACAGCCTCCTTATTGAGTTATTATTCTATTATTTCCCCACTCAAAGAGACTCCATACATTTTTTTATTTTTCTTTAGGTAAATTAAATGAATGATTTCAGATAGTAGTATTCAATTATCTTGTCTATACTGTATTATATGGAATTTACTTAATGATATGTATTCATAATTTGTTTGAATTCTGCTCCCCTTAACCATTCCATTAACGCTTTACTTGTAAGATAAATACTTTCTTCTATCTTTGGCTTTTCATCTTGTGTAAATGGTGTTAGTACATAATCAACGACTGTCCTATTCTGTGGGTGATCAATACCTATTTTTACTCTTTTTATAGAACTGGTGCCAGTATGCTGAATAATTGAATTTACTCCTTTATGTCCACCTGCACTCCCTTTTTCTCTAAATCTAACCTTACCTAAGGGTAAATCTAAATCATCGTAAATCATGACCATATCATCAATATCAATTTTATACCAATCTAAAATAGGTCTTACTGCCTCACCCGATAAATTCATGTAAGTTAGTGGTTTCACTAAAAGGACTTTGCTCCTGTCCACCAGTGCTTCCGTAATGATTGCATTAAACTTAGAAGATGTTGAACTCTTTGTGTCTATTCCAAATTCATATATTAAATGATTAATTACTAGAAAGCCAATATTATGTCTAGTTTGCTCATATTTTTTCCCCGGATTACCTAATCCAACAATCATTTTCATCTAAAATCCTCCTACTAACAACATTACTAACCACCCTATTTTATCATAAAAAACGCAACCAATCATTTGGTTGCGTCAGACTGATGAAATAATTCAATTTTTACTTGGCTGCGTCAATACCTCTACCATCTCTCGCTTTAACCACTTCTGGTTCAGAAATAGGAACTTCCTGCTGTTCTTCCTTTTCCATTTTTGATGATAAAATAGATATTATTACAGCATCAGGCTCTTGAAGTACTGCAACATCATGAAGAATGACTAAATCTCTTACATGTAATGCTTCCCCTATTTCTAAATCAGATATATTCACTTGAATATATTCTGGTATGGAGGCAGGTAAAGCACGAACCTTAATTTCTCTTAGCTGCCGTTGAATAGTGCCTCCTTTTTTTACACCTGAAGATTCTCCAATAAAATGAATAGGAACTGCAACTTCTATTAACTTATTCATTTCTATTCGTTGAAGATCAACATGAACGATATGTCCATCTACGGGATTCCTCTGAATCTCATTAATTTTAACGGGAACTATTTCATTTGCAAATTCAACATGGAATATACTACTCTTTCCATTTTTTTTCAACTGATGACTAAGTGGTTTTTGTTGAATTTTTATACTATGACTTTGATTATTAACCCCATACATCACACCTGGTATATACCCATTACCTCTTATGCTCTGCAAGATAGAGTCGGGACCTTTCTCCCTAGTAATGACTTCGATATTTCTTAATTCCATCGTTTTCTCCTCCTATATGAACTACTATCATTATGTCCAAATAAGAAAGAAACTAAACAGAACGATTAATCGAATAATTTACTTACAGATAATTGCTCATGAACACGAATAATTGCTTCTCCTATTAGTGGCGCAACGGATAATACTTTTATTTTATCTATATGCTTTTCAGGAGGTAGTGGAATCGTATTTGTTACAACTAATTCTTTTATTTGAGAATTTTGGATTCTTTCAATTGCTGGCCCTGATAATACAGGATGCGTACATGAAGCATACACCTCTTTTGCTCCAGCTTTTTTTAAAGCATTAGCAGCAAGTGTTATTGTTCCTGCTGTATCAATAATATCATCAATCAATATTGCTGTTTTTCCTTCAACATTTCCAACTATATTCATTATTTCTGCTACATTTGGCTCTGGTCTACGTTTGTCAATAATAGCAATAGGAGCCCCTAATCTTTCAGCCATTTTTCTCGCTCTTGTTACACCTCCGTGATCAGGCGAAACGATGACAATATCTTCTAAGTTTTTTTTCGAAAAGAAATCGGCCAAGATAGGAACGCCTAATAGGTGATCGACAGGGATATCAAAAAAACCTTGAATTTGTGTTGCATGCAAATCCATCGCTATCAGGCGATGTGTACCAGCTTTTTCTATTAAATTAGCAACTAATTTAGCTGTAATCGGATCTCTTGCTCTTGCTTTTCGATCTTGTCTAGCATATCCATAATAAGGCATTACCACATTAATACTTTTTGCTGATGCTCTTTTCAAAGCATCAATCATAATTAATAATTCCATTAAATGTTGATTAACTGGAGCGGAGGTTGGTTGTATCACAAACACATCTGATCCACGTACACTCTCGTTTAGTTTAATTTGGATTTCCCCGTCACTAAAACGAAAAACCTCCGAATCTCCCATAGGAATTCCAATATTATCAACAATTTCCTTTGCTAAAACCGGGTTAGCATTGCATGTAAAAACCTTTAATGATAAGTCATTATATGACATTTCATACCCTCCAAGCATTTTGTCTAGTTTCCATTATGTTTTTGTTTGTGTATCATTTTTTTTACATAATCTTTTTTATTGATTTGTCTTTCTCTGGCTATTGCCAATGTAAAATCAGGTACATCTTCTGTAATTGTAGATCCAGCAGCAATATATGTGTCTTTTCCTACAGAAACAGGAGCAACAAGATTTGTATTACATCCTATAAAAGACCGATCGTCTACTTTTGTACGATGTTTTGTACGACCATCATAGTT
>JAENYW010000047.1 GCA_016841555.1 Tepidibacillus decaturensis | reverse complement strand
GTCTGCTTCTTCTAATGCTTTCTTCGATCTTTCTACACCCAATTTTTCAACGATATCCTCTGTTTCTCTAATTCCTGCAGTATCAATGAGCTTTAAAGGAATTCCCTTAATGTTCATGTACTCCTCAATCACATCTCTTGTTGTACCAGGTATATCTGTCACAATTGCTTTATTTTCATTTAACAATGTATTTAATAGTGAGGATTTACCTACATTAGGTTTCCCTACAATTGCAGTTGATAAGCCTTCACGTAAAATTTTTCCTTGAGATGATTTTTCTAATAAATAATCTATCTTCTCACTTACATATTCTGCTTTCTTTAATAAAAATTCATGGGTAACTGCTTCAATATCATGTTCAGGATAATCGATGGTTACCTCGATATGAGCAAGCACTTCTAATAACTGTCTTCTTACATCGTTTATAATAACAGAAAGCTTACCCTCTAATTGCTTCATAGCAACCTTCATCGCTCGATCAGTTTTAGAACGAATCAAATCCATAATTGCTTCAGCCTGTGATAAGTCAATTCTACCATTTAAAAATGCTCTTTTTGTAAATTCTCCAGGTTCAGCTAATCGAGCCCCATTTTCTAAAATTATTTCTAGTACCTGCTTTGCAACTACAATACCACCATGACAATTAACCTCCACTACATCCTCTCTAGTAAAAGTTTTTGGAGCTCTCATAACACTAACTATAACTTCGTCAATTATGGTATCGCTCTTATCTTTAATATATCCGTAATGTATCGTATGACTATCCACAGTGGATAACTTTTTTTTGCCACTATATAAAGAATCCACAATATCTATAGCAGCATCTCCACTTACTCGAATAATTGCAATTCCTCCTTCTCCTAAAGGAGTAGAAATTGCAGTAATTGTATCCATATCCAACATTTGTCACCTCGAAAATTGTATTCTATCTTATTATTTCTTATACACACATTTTTATCAACCTACTCACAAGAGTATAAGTTGATCTACTTATTATTATTTCCAAGTTTATCATTTTTCTTAAAGTTAAGTTAAATAAACATTTTCATCATCAGGATAATAAAAAAAATTCCTGTATAACATACAGGAATTAAATAGCATGTTTCCTTTATTTTATTGAAATAATCACTTTACGATAAGGCTCATTTCCTTGACTATAGGTTTGTACCCTAGGATGATTTTGCAGACGAGTATGAATAATTTTTCTTTCCATTGGACTCATTGGTTCTAAAACAACTTCTTTCCCTGTTTTTAAAGCCTTATCTGCTAATTTAACTGCTAAATTTTCTAATGCTGATTTTCTTCTAGAACGGTAATTTTCAGCATCTAAAAGAATATACTTCCTATCTTCTATGTTAGTATGCTTCCCACTTACAATATTCAATAGATACTGCAATGAATCTAATGTTTGCCCTCTTCTTCCAATTAATACACCTAAATCTTTACCTATTAAATTAAATATTACCTGATCCTTCTGATTTAACATTTCAATTCGCACAGATATATTCATACTATTTAATACTTGTTCTAAAAACGTCTTCGCTTCTTGTACAGGATCTTTTTTCGGTTGAAGTAGTTCTACTTCGACTACCGCCTCCGTTTGACCAAATAATCCAAAGAATTTTTTACTTGGTTGCTCAATAATGTGAACATGAACCTTATCTTTGGATACACCTAATTGTCCCAAAGCGGTTTGTACAGCTTCCTCTACACTTTTACCAGTAGCTAATACTTTCTCCATTTGTATGCCACCCCATTACTACTTTATTCCTTTAACAAACTTCGTTTGAACAATGGTAAAAATATTACCGATAACCCAATATAACGCTAAAGCAGCTGCAAATTGAAAAGCAAAAAATAAAATCATTGCAGGCATAAAATAAGTCATTATTTTTTGTTGCTGTGCAGCTTGCGGACTGACACTTGCACCAGCCCCCATCATCTTAGTCTGAAAATATGTAGTAACCCCTGCTAATATTGGTAAAATATAATAAGGATCAGGATTACCTAACTGTAACCATAAAAAACTTGAATCAGCTATATGTATATTTCTCATGATTGCATGATAAAAAGCTATTAAAATAGGCATTTGTATAACAATAGGTAAGCATCCAGATAAAGGATTTACATTATGTTTTTGGAATAATTTCATCGTTTCTTCTTGGATTTTCTGTGAATTATCCTTAAACTTTTCCCTAATATTTTTAATTTCAGGCTGTAGTGCCTGCATCGCCTTTGAGCTTCTTATTTGTGTAATCATTAATGGTAATACAAGAAAACGAATTAATATAGTAACAATAATGATAGATAATCCGTAATTACCAAATAATAAATCCGCAAAATAATCTAATGCCCAAGACAATGGATACACAAAATATTTATCCCAAATACCATTATTCGGATCAGGTGGAGTATCTAGGTTAGCAGAACAACCAGTACTAAATAGAATAATAGCCACTAGAGATAAAATGATATAGCTGCGTTTACGCAAAATGAATCCTCCTCATTAGGTTACTTATCTTCGGTTTCAAAAAACTTCAACTGAACCAAATCATTTTTGTCTTTTGGTACAGGATCATATCCACCTGGATGCAATGGATGGCATTTAGCAATTCTTTTTATTGATAGCCAACTACCCTTAACAGCCCCATGAACTTGAATAGCTTCTAATGAATACTGAGAACAAGTAGGATAGAAACGACAAGTAGGCGGTTTCAACGGTGATATAAATTTTCGATAAAAGTGAATAAGAGATAATAATAAGGTTTTCATGATGGAAAATCTTCATCTCCATTAACATCTTATTTTATATACTTCTATATAAATAACCTCATTTTCCTAAATAAGTGTTTTAAACTTCTATCAAAATCAGCATAATTCATATTCGCAGTGGGAGCACGTGCTATAATAACAATGTCCTTATGCTCCTTCAATTGGTGTTGCACCATAATAGATCGAATAACTTCCTTTATTAAACGTTTTACTCGATTTCGAATAACTGCATTTCCAATTTTTTTACTTACTGATATACCAAAACGAAATGTATTCGTATTAGGACGTTCCATTACATATAAGACTAATTCACGATTAGCTATAGATTCTCCATAGTGATATACTTTTTTAAACTCAGCTGTTTTTTTTAAACGCATGTCACTTTGCATAGAAAACCCTCCACACAGAAATTAATTTATAAAAGACCCTTCTATGTGAAAGTATAGGTAAATAGCTAGCATAATAAACCTATTTTACCATATTATTATTACAAGAAAAAGATCTTTGAAATCAGTGAAATCAATTTCAATATAATCATAGAAAAAAAAAAGATGTGAAATAGCAAAAAAGACCACTATATTGTGGCCCTATGCAGATAATATTTTTCTACCCTTTATACGGCGCGCTTTTAGAACTTTTCGGCCATTTTTGGTGCTCATTCTATTACGAAAACCATGTACTTTACTTCTTTTACGATTATTCGGTTGAAATGTTGGTTTCATCTATTAACACCCCCTCTGAGGTAATATTCCGTCATAAAGACACTCCAAGATAATGTATCAAGAAAAAAAAGAATTGTCAAGAAATCAAACCATTCGATTATATACAAACTGATAAAATTAAAGATAAATCAAAATAAGTTATTCACAAAAGAAGCCATGTGGATAACTTATTTTGTATTTTTTAAATTTTCGAAGCCGTTCATAACAAGTTATTCACAATATATAGTGTTGTTAACAATTATAGTGCACAAGTTGTAGTTATTGTGGATAAGCATGATAAAATCATTGATATTATCTATTTTTTTTGTTATCATAAATGTGATTTATCCCGTAGATAACTTTTGTTAAAAATAAACTTATTCACAGCTTGTGGATAAGTTTGTGGACAATTACCCAGGTTGTGGATTTTTTATTCACAATTTTTGATTTTCTATTTCATTGTTCGACTAATTTATATAAAAATAAACAATTTTTTTATCCACACTTATCCACATATGCTGTGGAAAATAATCTTCTTGTAGGAGGACTATCGTGGAACAATTACATATATTATGGAAAAAAACGTTAGATATTATTGAAACAAAAATCAGTAAACCTAGTTTTGAAACGTGGTTAAAATCTACTCAAGTAATTTCTCTTGAACAAAATGACCTTACTATCATTGCACCAAATGAATTTGCTCGCGACTGGCTTGAATCTAGATATTCTTCTTTAATTCAAGATACACTATATGAAGTAATTGGAGAAAAATTAAATATTAAATTTATTATTCCAGCCTCTAACTCAGACTTTGATGAGATGTTAGCTGAACCATCTATACCTAAGAAAGTAAATTCCTCATCAAATATAGAGGATGAATCTCAACCAAAATCAATTTTAAATCCAAAATATGTATTTGATACATTTGTTATTGGATCTGGAAATCGTTTTGCGCATGCTGCATCATTAGCTGTTGCTGAAGCTCCAGCAAAGGCTTATAATCCTCTTTTTATCTATGGGGGAGTTGGTTTAGGAAAAACTCACTTAATGCATGGGATTGGCCACTATGTAATCGAACATAATCCAAAGGCAAAGGTTTTATATATCTCTTCTGAAAAGTTTACAAATGAATTTATCAACTCCATTAGGGATAATAGGACAATAGATTTTAGAAATAAATATAGAAATATCGATGTTCTATTAATAGACGATATTCAATTTCTAGCTGGAAAAGAACAAACTCAAGAAGAATTCTTCCATACATTTAATGCACTTCATGAAGCGAATAAACAGATTATTATATCAAGTGATCGTCCACCAAAAGAAATCCCTACACTAGAAGATCGATTAAGGTCGCGTTTTGAATGGGGATTAATTACCGATATTCAGCCACCAGATTTAGAAACAAGAATTGCAATATTAAGAAAAAAAGCAAAGGCTGAAAATTTAGATATACCAAATGATGTAATGATTTATATAGCAAAACAAATTGATACAAATATCCGTGAATTAGAAGGAGCATTAATTAGAGTAGTTGCTTATTCATCACTTATTAATAGAGATATTAATGATAATTTAGCATCAGAAGCGCTAAAAGATATTATTCCATCTTCAAAACCAAAAGTAATTAATATACACGAAATTCAAAAAATAGTAGCTGATTATTATCATTTAAAATTAGAAGATTTTAAAGCGAAAAAAAGAACGAAATCAGTAGCTTTTCCGAGACAAATTGCTATGTACTTAGCTAGAGAACTCACTGATTATTCTTTGCCTAAAATTGGAGAGGAATTTGGTGGTAGAGATCATTCAACCGTTATACATGCTGGTGATAAAATCTCAAATCAAAAGCAAATTGATCAGGCTTTAGAGCATACATTAACTAATTTAAGGGATAAAATTCAAAATAATTATTAGTTAAAAGGATATCCTGTTTGTTTATTATGTGAATAAGTATTACATATTTATATACAGTTTATCCACACAAAAAAAGGAGATCATTCTTTTATTTTGTCCATTTATCAACATATTCACAGCCCCTATTACTATAACTACTATAAAGAGATTAAATAATAATTATATGTATAGAAAAATTAAATTAGACCAAAGATGGAGGATATCATGCATTTTATTATTGATAAAAATCATTTATTTCTAGCAATTCAACATGTCAGTAAAGCTGTTTCATCAAAAACAACGATACCTATTTTGACAGGAATAAAACTGGAAGTTGACAAACATGGTGTAACTTTAACAGGAAGCGATTCAGATATTACTATTCAGATGTTTATTCCAGTAACTGAAAATGATAAAGAGATTATTCAAATATTTGAAGAAGGCAAAATTGTTTTACCTAAATATATTATTGACATTGTGAAAAAGCTTCCAAGTAATGAAATAGAATTCAAAATAAATGATCAATTAATCGTATATATAAAATCAGGATCCTCAGAATTTCGTTTAAATGTTTTTGATGCAGAAGAATATCCTGTTATTCCTCAAGTAAATCAAGAATACGTATTAAATATTCAAAGTGAATTATTGAAAACAATTATTAAACAAACGTTATTTGCTGTTTCTACTGTGGAAAGTAGACCTATTTTAACAGGTGTCTTATGGCAGCTTGAAAATAATTCATTAAAGTTTATAGCTACTGATTCCCATCGATTAGCTATAAGAGAGGTTAAAGTGGAAACAGATACTGATTTAACCTTTAATAATATTGTTGTACCAGGAAAATCATTAAATGAACTAAACAAAATACTTCCAGATGAGCAAATGATAGTACAAATTATCTTTACAGAAAATCAATTATTGATAAAATTAGGTCACATCCTATTTTTATCTAGATTATTAGATGGGACATACCCAGATATATCACGAATTATTCCTAATAAAGAAACTACAAAAATTATCCTTGAAACAAAAAAGATTTTTGAAGCAATAGAAAGAGCTTCTCTTATTTCTAAGGATGTTAAAAATAATGTGGTAAAATTGATAATTAAAGATGACTCCTTGTTGGAAATTAATTCGATATCTTCAGAAATGGGAAAGGTCACTGAACAAGTAGAAATAAAAGAATTAGAGGGGGAATTAATTAAAATTTCCTTTAATTCTAAATACACATTAGATGCTTTAAGAACAATAGATAGTGAAGAAATAATTATTGAATTTACAGGAGCATTAAGTCCATTTATTATTAAACCAGCTGATCATGAGAAAATGTTACATTTAATCTTGCCTATCAGAACATAAAGGAGTCCAAAAAATGAAGGAAATAGTAATTGATACAGAATATATTACATTAAGTCAATTTTTAAAAATGGCTGATATAATACAATCTGGTGGACAAGCTAAATTTTTTATTATGGAAAATGAAGTGATTGTTAATGGAGAAAAAGAGGACAGAAGAGGAAGAAAATTATACAATAATGATAAAATAGAAATAAACATGCTGGAGTCATTTATTATAAAAAATATAGAATCATTTAAAAAAGATTAAGGAAGAGTGGGAATGTTTATTAACCATCTCTATTTAAAAAATTACAGAAATTATAATGAATTAGAATTATCATTTGACCAGCAAATTAATATTTTTCAAGGAAATAATGCACAAGGTAAAACAAATATACTAGAAGCATTATATATGCTATCTCTAACGAAATCCCATAGAACTTCAAAAGAGAAAGAATTGGTCCAGTGGGACCAATCTTTTTCTGTAATTAAAGGTTCAATAAGTACAAGAAGAGGAAAACTCAATGTAGAAATACAACTTTCATCAAAAGGAAAAAAAGCAAAAATAAATCACCTTGAGCAGCGGAAATTAAGTGATTATATTGGCATTTTTAATGTAGTAATGTTTGCTCCAGAGGATTTAACTTTAGTAAAAGGAAACCCGCAATATAGAAGAAGATTTTTAGATATAGAGATAGGTCAGGTTAGCCCAACCTATATATACCATTTATCTCAATATCACAAAATTGTAAAGCAAAGAAATAATTTATTAAAGGATTTTACACAAGAAAAGAAGAATAAAATAGACTTATTGGAAATTTGGGATTCTCAGCTTATTAAACATGGATCAAAGATTATTTACAAAAGAATCCATTTTTTAAAACAATTAGAAAAATGGGCTAAGCAAATTCATTATGGGATTACTAATGAAAAAGAAGATTTATCTATTCGTTACTTAACTTCTATTTCTTCTAATTTTCTTCCTGAAGAAGAAACAGAAATAATAGAACTTTTCAAAGAAAAGATTAAAAAAACGAGGGAACAAGAATTTTATCGTGGCACTACTTTAATTGGTCCACATCGAGATGATATAACATTTTATATTAATAAAAATCATGTAGCCTCCTTTGCATCACAAGGTCAACAGAGAACAACTGCATTATCCTTAAAATTAGCTGAGATTGAATTAATACATGAAGAAGTAGGAGAATATCCGATTCTTTTATTAGATGACGTTTTATCAGAATTAGATCACATAAGGCAAACGCAGCTGATTCAAACGATTGAAGATAAAGTCCAAACATTAATTACTACTACCTCGACAGATGGTATTGATATTCAAACATTAAATAGATCCTCCATTTACCATGTAGATAACGGAATAGTGACAAGCCAGAAATGAGGTGAAAAGAATGTTTATCCATATAGGTGGTGATATCGTTGTAAAATCAAAAGACGTTATTGCTATTTTGGGTGTAAACCAATTAGAATTTCAAAATGATGAATTACCTGTGTTTGAAAATTCATCTGAACATCATCAACTAGTAAAAATTACATCTAATAAATTTAAATCGATTATCATCACGCCAGATAAAATATATTATTCACCTATTTCATCTCTAACTCTAAAGAAGAGGGCTTTTTTATACAGAAAGGACAATATTTTATCAGAATAATAAAGGAATGAGAATAGGGAAAATGAATGGAAGGTGTACATATGACAACAAAGCAGATTAATTACGATGAGAATCAAATTCAAGTATTAGAAGGTCTTGAAGCAGTAAGAAAAAGACCTGGAATGTACATTGGATCTACTAGTGAACGAGGCTTACATCATTTAGTATGGGAAGTAGTCGATAATAGTATTGATGAAGCTTTAGCAGGTATTTGCGATAATATACAAGTAGTTGTACAAGAAGATAATTCTATAAAGGTTATGGATAATGGAAGAGGAATTCCAGTTGGAATTCATCCTAAGATGGGTCGTCCTGCTGTAGAGGTTGCCCTTACCGTATTACATGCAGGTGGAAAATTTGGTGGAGGAGGCTATAAAGTATCTGGAGGACTCCATGGTGTTGGAGTATCCGTAGTAAATGCTTTATCTGAATGGTTAGAAGTTATTGTAAAACGTGAAGGGAAAATATTTAAACAACGATATCATCGAGGAGTACCTGATTACGATTTAGAAACCATTGGAGAAACAGATGAAACGGGAACAATAGTCATCTTTAAACCAGATGAAGAAATTTTTACTGAAACAATAGAATTTAATTACGATATTTTAAGAACACGATTAAGAGAAGTAGCTTTTTTAAATAAAGGGGTAAACATTGAAATTATCGACGAAAGAGAAGAAAAGAAAAATGAAGTTTTTAAATTTGATGGGGGGATTAATTCCTTTGTCGAATATCTAAATAAAAATAGAGAAACATTACATCCTACACCTATCTATGTATCTGGAGTAAAAGAGGATATTGAGATAGAGGTATCAATGCAATACAATGATAGCTATTCAAGCAATATTTTATCCTATGCCAATAATATCAATACCCATGAGGGTGGAACACATGAATCTGGCTTTAAAAGTGCCTTAACACGGGTTTTAAATGATTATTCCAGAAAAAATAACTTGTTAAAGGAACAAGACTCTAATTTAACGGGTGATGATGTTAGAGAAGGGTTAACTGCGATAATAAGTGTTAAAATTCCTGAACCACAATTTGAAGGTCAGACAAAAACAAAATTAGGAAATAGCGAAGTTAGAGGAATTACAGAATCCCTATTTGCAGAAAAATTATCTACTTTTTTAGATGAGAATCCGTCGGTTGCTAAAAAAATAATAGAAAAATCCATTTTAGCTGCAAGAGCAAGGGATGCTGCAAGAAAAGCAAGAGAATTAACTAGAAGAAAAAATGCTTTAGAGGTTAGTTCACTACCAGGTAAATTAGCAGATTGTTCAAATAGAGATCCAGCAAATAGTGAAATATATATTGTCGAAGGTGATTCGGCTGGTGGTTCTGCTAAGCAGGGGAGAGACCGTGCTTTTCAAGCTATTTTACCATTAAGAGGGAAAATTATTAATGTTGAAAAAGCTAGATTGGACAAAATTTTTAATAATAATGAAATTAGATCAATGATAACAGCTTTAGGTGCAGGAATCGGTGAGGATTTTGATATTTCTAAAGCTAGATATCATAAGATTGTTATTATGACAGATGCCGATGTAGATGGTGCACATATTCGTACATTATTGCTTACCTTTTTCTTTAGATATATGAAAGAATTAATCGAAGCAGGTTATATTTATATTGCACAGCCACCTTTATATAAAATACAACAGGGAAAAATTATACGTTATGCTTATAGTGATCGAGAGCTTGAAAAAATAAAAAATGAATTGGAAGCAAAACCTGAGCCTAATATTCAGCGCTATAAAGGTTTAGGAGAAATGAATCCTGGACAATTATGGGAAACGACAATGGATCCAGAAAGCCGTACCTTTTTGCAGGTAAGCTTACAGGATGCGACAGATGCAGATGTCATATTTGAAACGTTGATGGGTGATAAAGTAGAACCAAGAAGAGATTTTATCCAAGAACATGCAAGATATGTTCGAAATCTGGATATCTAAAGATGAAAATTTGGAGGTAAAGCATGCTCGATTCAAATTCAAATTCAAAAATAAAAGAAGTTAATATTAGTCAGGAAATGAAAAATTCATTTATCGATTATGCAATGAGTGTCATTGTAAGTAGAGCCCTTCCAGATGTTCGTGATGGGTTAAAGCCTGTTCATCGACGCATTCTTTATGCAATGAATGAGTTAGGAATGACATCTGATAAACCACATAAAAAATCTGCTAGAATCGTTGGTGAAGTAATAGGTAAGTATCATCCTCATGGGGATTCCGCTGTATATGAAACAATGGTTAGAATGGCACAGGATTTTTCCTATCGCTATATGCTCATTGATGGACATGGAAACTTTGGTTCGATAGACGGAGATTCTGCAGCGGCAATGCGTTATACTGAAGCAAGAATGTCCAAAATATCAATGGAGCTATTAAAGGATATTAATAAGGATACTATCGACTTCGGTGATAACTATGATGGGTCTGAAAAAGAACCTTTAGTTCTTCCAGCAAGGTATCCTAATTTATTAGTTAATGGAGCTGCAGGAATTGCAGTAGGGATGGCTACCAATATTCCTCCACATCAGTTAGGTGAAGTAATTGACGGAGTTATTCAGGTTATTGAAAACCCAGATATTGAAATAGAAGAGCTGATACAAACAATTAAAGGACCAGATTTTCCTACAGGAAGTATGATTTTAGGTAAAGAAGGTATTAGAAAAGCGTATCATACCGGAAAAGGATCTATTACGATTCGTGCAAAATCCTTTATCGAAGAAATGAAAAACGGGAAAAGTCGAATTATTATAGAAGAATTACCATTTCAGGTTAATAAAGCTAGATTAATTGAAAAAATAGCTGAATTGGTTCGTGATAAAAAAGTTGATGGAATAACAGATTTAAGAGATGAATCAGATCGAAATGGATTAAGAGTTGTTATGGAGCTACGTCGAGATGTAAATGCAAATGTATTATTAAATAATCTATATAAATTAACTACCCTCCAAACTACCTTTGGAATTAACATGCTCGCTTTAGTTGATGGACAACCAAAGGTATTGAATATAAAACAAATGTTAACCCATTATTTAGACCATCAGAGAGTAGTTATACGTAGAAGAACAGAATTTGATTTAAAGAAAGCGGAAGCTAGAGCACATATTTTAGAAGGTCTAAGGATTGCTCTTGATCACCTGGATAAAGTCATTAGCTTAATTCGAGCTTCTCAAACAACAGAAGAAGCAAAAGAAGGGTTAATGAAAAACTTTGATCTATCTGATAAACAAGCCCAGGCTATTTTAGACATGCGTCTACAAAGACTTACAGGCTTAGAAAGAGAAAAAATTGAGAATGAATATCAAGAATTAATGCTGAAAATAACAGAGTTAAGAGCTATTTTAGCAGACGAACAAAAAATATTAGCTATTATACGTGAAGAGCTTATTCTAATCAAAGATAAATTTAATGATGATCGCAGGACAAAAATATCACCAAATGAAGATGAAATTGTAACGGAGGATTTAATTCCACAAGAAGAAGTTGTCGTCATGTTAACCCATCAAGGATATATAAAAAGATTGCATATTTCTACCTACAGAAGTCAAAAACGTGGTGGTAAAGGTGTAACAGGCATGGGTACTAAGGATGATGATTTCGTGAATCATATCTTTATAACGAATTCTCATCATTATCTTATGTTTTTCACAAATAAAGGGAAAGTATACCGCTTAAAAGCGTATGAAATTCCTGAACTAAGTCGTACAGCAAAAGGAACACCAATTATTAATCTGATTCAGATAGAAAAAGGAGAATGGATAAATGCCATCTTCCCTGTAAAAGAATATACTTCAGATCATTCTTTATTTTTTGCAACAAAACAAGGTATTGTAAAAAAATCAGTCCTTTCAGATTATGAAAATATTCGTAAAGGTGGCATCATAGCAATTAATCTAAGGGATGATGATGAATTAATTGATGTGAAATTAACGGATGGCAATCAAGAAATAATTATGGGAACGAAGCTAGGGCAATCGATTCGTTTTTCTGAAAAAAATGTTAGAGTTATGGGAAGAACTGCTACAGGAGTCAAAGGAATACAGCTTTCGGTAAATGATCTTGTGGTAGGAATGGATATTATTGATGATAATCGCGATATATTAATTGTAACGTCGAAAGGGTACGGGAAACGAACACCAGCCTCTGAATATCGAGCTCAAACTAGGGGTGGAAAAGGAATAAAAACATTAAATGTGACCAATAAAAATGGTCATATTGCTGGAATGAAAGTGGTATCTGAAGATGATGATTTAATGATTGTCACTACAAATGCAATGGTTATTCGTTTGAATATGAAAAACATTTCATTAATAGGTAGATATACACAAGGAGTTCGTTTAATTTCATTAAGAGAAGATAATGAAGTTACAACAGTAGCTAGAATTGAATCGAATGACATTGAGCCAGATATCGAGGATAATGAGGATAACGAGGATAACGAGGATTAAAAAATAATATATTAAAAAAAGGTTGTCAAGCCATAATCGACAGCCTTTTTTCTGATTCACTATAAAGCGAGACTAATTCAGATGAAACCGAAGATAATAGTATAAGGAGATTATGTAATAACTGATTATATGTTAACATGTTACTTCCACTTAAGTTAGTATGTTGAAAAAGTAAGTATAAGGAGAATAAATATGATTATATCTACAAAAGAGATAAAAGTTGGAATGAAATTAAGTCAAGATATTCAAAGTAAATTAGGTGGAATTATCTATAATAAAGGAACAAGCTTAAAAGAAATAGATAGAGATATTCTAAAAGCGTTTAGTATTAAAGAGGTTAATATTGAAGAGAGTGAAATAAAGAAAAAAAGTTCAGAAATAATAAAGAAAAAAATGGATGAAAATAGTACAGATGATTTGTATAATAAGCTTTTTAATCAAGCATTAAAAGTTGTAGATAATATATATAAAGTAGCACAAGGAAATGCGCAAATTCCAATCGTTGACTTAAGAAAGGTACTATACCCACTACTAGAAGAACCATATCAGCATTTAAAATATTTATCTCAACTCCCCTATACTTCTTCTAATTTTTCGAAATATTTAAGTCACCATGCGCTATCAGTAGGAATTATTTCATATGCCATTGGCAAATGGATTGGATTAGATCAAGGAGAAAGAATGCAATTAGCTTTAGCCGGTGTATTACATGATGTGGGAATGAGTCGTATACCAATTAATTACTTATATCAAACAAACGTTTTAGAAGATAAAGAATTTGATGAAATTAAAAAACATACCCTATATGGATATCAGGTAATAAAAGATACAAAAGGATTAAAAGAAGGAACCGTTTTATCCGTTTTACAACATCACGAAAGAGAAGATGGTAGTGGATATCCACTACAGCTAAAAAGTACACAAATTCATACGTACTCTAAAATTATTGCAATTGCAGATATATTTCATGCCATGATATCTAAAAGAATATATCGTTCAGAATATTCCATGTATCAAGCAATTGAAGAAATAATTAAGGAAGGGTTTGGAAAATTAGACCCAAAAATCGTTAGAGTATTTGTTAATAAAATGACACAAGTAACGAATGGAACAAAAGTAACATTGAGTAATGGGAAAAAAGGTATAATCGTATTTACTGATCAACAGCACCCAACAAGACCATGGGTTAAAGTAGATGATAAAATAATAAATCTTGTTATAGAAAAAAACATATATATAAAAGAAATCTTTGTAGAATAATTTTACCAAAAAAAAACAGATTGACACTACAGCAAGATACATGGTAAGATGTTT
>JAENYW010000046.1 GCA_016841555.1 Tepidibacillus decaturensis | reverse complement strand
TTGTTTCGTAAACTGTTCAATAAGAGGGTATGCTTCTATTGCAGTATCTATTTTTACATTTGTTCCCCCTTGATAAGCACCTATATTAATCAAATCCTCCGCATCTCTATATGCAGCTAATAATCGTTTAAGATTTTCCGCAGCTTTCATCTGTTCTTCGGGTACAATATCTCTCATAATACGACTAATACTAGCCAAGATATCAATAGCTGGAAAATGGCCTCTATTAGCTATTTTCCGATCCAAAACAATATGTCCATCTAATATCCCTCTTACGGCATCTGCAATCGGCTCATTCATGTCATCTGAATCTACCAATACAGTATATAAAGCAGTTATTGTACCAAATTGATTGGTTCCAGCTCTTTCTAATAATCTTGGAAGCAAAGCAAAAACAGAGGGTGTATATCCCTTTGTAGCTGGAGGCTCTCCTATTGCTAAACCAACCTCACGCTGAGCCATCGCAAACCTTGTAATCGAATCCATCATTAAATTAACATTTAGACCTTGATCACGAAAATATTCAGCAATACTTGTAGCAATGATAGCTCCCTTAATTCTCACTAAAGCAGGTTGGTCGGAGGTAGCAACTACTACGACAGATTTTTTTAACCCTTCTTCTCCTAAATCCTTTTCTATAAACTCCCTAACTTCTCTTCCGCGTTCTCCAATTAACCCTATCACGTTTACATCAGCTGAGGTGTTCCTTGCAATCATTCCCATTAGTGTACTTTTTCCTACACCACTCCCAGCAAATATCCCAATTCTTTGCCCTTTCCCAACGGTTAACAGCGCATCAAGCGCCCTAACCCCCAAAGTAATTGGCTCTTTAATTCTTGGTCTTGTAAGTGGGTTTGGAGGAAGTTGATTGGTAGAAAAAGTAGCTAGCCCAGGTGGAATTTTTTTTCCATCTAACGGTTCACCCAATCCATCTAACACTCTCCCTAATAACTGCGTTCCTACTTTAATTGTTAAAGGCTTTCTTGTATTTAATACATCACATCCTGGACCAATAGAGCCTAATTCACCAAGCGGCATTAATAATACTCTATTATTTTTAAAGCCTACTACCTCTGCCTTTACAGATTCTTTCTTGTCGTAAGGAAAAACAAGGCATACATCCCCTATTTTAGCATCTGGTCCAAGGGATTCTATTGTTAAGCCTATTACTTGCGTTACAGTACCATACATCCGTAAAGGATTAGCATCTAAAATGGCATCTTTATATTTTGAAATGTCAATACTGTAGCTCATGTTTATCGCCTACCTACTATATCAAATAGAATCATCTTTAATTCTTCTAATTGCGTATCAACCTTAGCGTCTAATGTGCCATAAGAGGTTTTTATAATACAACCTCCATTTTTGATCGATGGATCAGGAAAAATAACTAATTCCACTTGACCACTTAACTCCACCATTAACTCTTCTCTAGCTTGCTGCAAAACAGAAAAATAAGTTGGCCCTACATGTATTGATATTTTTTTGTATTCTTTTGTATGCTGTAACGCTTGCTTTACCATCGTTTGAATTAATTCAGAATCCTTTTCTAGTTCTTTATGAACAATTTTTTCTGCAATGGATAGGCTAAGCTCTATAATCTTCCAATTCGCTTCTTGAATAAGCTGATTTTTTATTTCATAGCTTTCTTCTAATAGTTGTTTTGCTTCTAAAATGGTATCTGAGTATTTCTGTTCCATCGCTTGTTCTGCTTCCGCTTTACCACTCTCATACCCTTCTTGGTATCCTTTTTGCTTTGCTTCTTCAATTATTTGTGCATCTTCACTTCTTTTTTCATCCCACCATGCATCTATTTGTATTTTTTCATTTTCAAGAAGTTCAGCCGCCCTTGCATTGGCGCTAGCAATTATTTTATTAGCTGTTTCTTCAGCATCCTTTAATAATTGTTTTTTTTCTTCTACAACTTCCTTATCCTCTAGCATATCCTCTTTTTCTATTGAAGCCTCTTCTATTATATGAGAGGTTGGAGTTATTTTCCGAACAATAACCTTCTTATCCTTTTCATTGAGTGAACTAGACTTAATTATTTTAGACAACGATCTCGTCTCCTCCACGAGCAATGATTACTTCCCCTGCTTCTTCTAATCGCCTTATCGTTGCTACAATTCGCGTTTGGGCTTCTTCTACATCCCTTAAACGAACTGGTCCCATATATTCCATTTCTTCCTTAAAGATCTCTGCCATCCGTTTGGACATGTTCCTAAATATAACTTCACGCACATCCTCACTAGCTACCTTAAGTGCATACTGTAAATCCTGATTTTCGATATCTTTAATGACACGTTGGATAGAACGATTGTCCAAATTAACAATATCTTCAAATACAAACATTCTTTTCTTTATCTCTTCCGCTAATTCAGGATTATCTATTTCTAACGTATCTAAAATAGTTCTTTCTGTTCCTCTATCTACACCATTTAATATTTGTACAATCGTTTCAATTCCACCAGCTGCAGTATAGTCCTGCTGTAAAGTAGATGATAATTTTTGTTCTAACACTCTTTCTACCTGATTAATCACATCTGGAGAAGTTCCATCCATTAACGCAATTCTCCGTGCTACATCAGCCTGTTTTTCCTGTGGTAGAGAAGATAATATCATCGAAGATTGTTCAGATTGCAAATACGATAGTACTAAGGCAATTGTTTGAGAATGCTCATTTTGAATAAAATTAAGAATCTGATTCGGATCTGTTTTTCGAGCAAAATCAAAGGGTCGAACTTGGAGTGTGGCAGTTAGTCGATTAATCACACTAATTGCTTTTTGTTGTCCAAGTGCTTTTTCCAATATATCCTTTGCATAGTCAATTCCACCCTGACTAATATATTCCTGGGCAACTGCCATTTGATGAAATTCATGCATCACTTTTTCCTTGTCAGACTTCTCAACTTTATTTAGATTAGCAATTTCCAAAGTAAGCTGTTCGATTTCTTCATCTCGTAAATGCTTAAATACTTGTGCAGAAGCTTCAGGACCTAAGGATATGAGTAATATCGCTGCCTTTTGTTTTCCAGTTAGTTCATGTGCTTTTGCCATATCCAGCCCTCCTTATTCATCAGATAACCAAGTACGTAATAATTTAACAAATTCATCTGATTTCTGTCTAGACATTTTATTGATTTCCGGTTGTAAAGCAGCTTCCTCTGTTAGTGTAGGCGTAAAATCAAATTCCGGCACTTTTTCTTTAGGTGCTTGTTCAATCTCTGCCAATTCTTTTTGTTTTCTTCTTCGTAATATGTTAAAGCCGAAGCCGCCAATTGCTAACACAGATAAACCAATCGCACCATATAAGAGTAAAGGATTCATATTCATCTGCTGATTATCAAATACAGATATTTTTTCTTCAAATTCATGAGCAATCACTGCAATTTTCGATGTAACATCTACCGTAAGTAGTGTTCCATCCGCGTCCTGCTGACTTAAAGCTGCAGTAATAATCGGTGTTATTAAGTCCTGTACCGCCTGCTTTGTTTTTCCTGTTGTAGAATTGGGATCATTATCCTCTTCTAAATCGATAACTACTGTTATACTTAAATCTTCAAGTCGAAACGGACTGCTAATAACTTCCTTCGTAATTTCATTTACTTCGTAATTAATCCTATCTTCTATATGCTCATAGCTTCCATTTTCACTAGACCCAGATGGGTAACTAGCAATCTGAGTAGACCCAGTACCAGTAACTCCCCCTTGTGCAGCTCCTTCTCCAGTAAAGGATTCTTGAATCTGCTCAATACTTCTTGCAATTCCTTTTCCATCTACAACTGGCTCAAATAAATTAGAAACTGTCTTTTTCTGGTCAAAATTCATTTTTGCAAAAGCAGTTACACTCCCACGCTCTCTGCCCATAATATTAGCTAGCATATTTTCTATATCTTTTTTAATATCCTGTTGAAATTCCTTTTCTATCTCTCTTTGCTGATTATAGGAGCCAATACCATTGGAATATTGATCTTGAGCAATATACTCCAACGGATCACCGTATTGGTCTGCCAAAGTTATGTTTTCAACAGGTAAATTAGGAATACTTTTTGAAATTAAATTATAAATACTTTTTATTTGAATTGGCGTTAAATTTGCGTTGGGATCAAGATTTATGACAACGGATGCCGTTGCAAATTGTTTTTCATCAGAATAAAATACCTTATCTTCAGGAAGAGTAATCATAACATGTGCATTACTAATTCCTTCAATCCCACGAACAATTAATTGCTTTAATTCCTCTTCTATTGCTCCTTTTTTTACAAATTGAAACTCAGAATCTGTCATTCCAAAGGAAGACTTCTCCCAAAATTTCGAATAAATATTACCACTACTAATTGTTTCATCCTTAGCTATAGTTATAAAAACCTTATCTACTTCCGCTTCTGGTACCGAAATAATACTGCCTCCAGCACTTAATTGATATGGAATTTTCATCTCCTCTAGCTTTTCAACAACCATACCAGAATCCTTTGGACTCAAATCAGATAAAGCAATCTCATACTTCGTTCTCGTAGCTAATGTGGTGAATAAAGCAAGAGAAGCTACTAGAAATATAGTAACTGCAAACAGTTTTATTTTTTGTTTTTTATCAAGCTGCTGCCAAAAAGTTAGGACTTTTTCTTTATACTTTTGTACTATATCGTTCACTTTAAAATCGCTCCCCACCTACCAATCGTTAGTTATTTACACCTGCATTCTCATAATCTCCTGGTAAGCTTCTACTACCTTGTTTTTTACTTGAACAGCTAATTGTAAGCTAATATTTGCTTTTTCCATGGCAATCATGACTTGGTGAAGATCCTTCACTTCACCTACCGAAGCTAATTTAGTTAGCTCCTCAGCCTGTTGATTATCTATTTCTGCTTGCTTCAAGGCTTGTCCTAATACATCAGAAAATGGCATACTACCTTTTGTAGCAGATTCTTTAATTGGCGTTACAAATGGTTTGTTGATCAAACTTGCTGCACGAATTGTGTTTCCATTTTCCATTTATAAAACTCCCTTTCTATCTTCCTATTTCCAAAGCTTTTGTCAGCATGGATTTACTAGAATTTAAGGCAGTAACATTCGCTTCATACGCTCTTGTAGCAGACATCATATCTACCATTTCCTTCAGTACATCTACATTTGGTAGATACACAAAACCATTTTCATCCGCATCAGGATGATTAGGCTGATACACCTTTTTAAATGGCGTTTGATCTTCAACAATTTTTGTAACCTTCACCCCACCGTTATTAGAGCCTTCTTGTAAATAACTGTTTAATACTTGTTTGAAGCCTTGTTTTTGATTTGGTTCCATTACTACCATTTTTCTTGTGTATGGCTCCCATTTCCCATTTACGAGCTTTGCCCTTGTTGTTTCCGCATTCGCTATATTGGAAGAAATAACATCCATACGTAATCTTTGGGCAGTTAACGCCGATGCGCTAGTATTCATTGATTGGAATAATTTCATAACCTATCGTCTCCCTTCGGTTATGACATAACGTAGTTTACTAAACTCTTTATTCGTCATTTGTGTTAACGTACTATACCAAAGGTTGTTTTCAGCTAGTTTTGTCATTTCATATTCAATATCGACGTTGTTTTCATTATTCAATAAAGAATATTTATTTTGAACAACTATCTTTGGTTGATAGGAGCTTGATCCCTTACTCCCTATTTCTACATGATTCGAATGAGTACGGGTACCTTGAAAGGCTAAATGAATACTACCCTTTTCTTTTTCGTTTTTTAAAATATCATCAAATAATACTTCCTTTGTTTTATATCCAGGTGTATCCACATTAGCAATATTATCACTGATTACACGCTGTCTTGAAGAAGATACATCTAATCCACGCTGTAATAAATTTATATTATTAAATAAACTCATACTAATCCCTCCTAAAAGACTTGAGGATTTTACTTTTAAATTAATTCAATATAAAGTTCTTAAATCCTGCAACCTTCGACATTTTTTTTACGTTTTTACATATTAAAATATTGGTAAATATCATAAATTTTTGAAAAATAAAAGCAACTTAATCTTAATTTTAACATATTTCTAGCTTTTACTGCTTATTATAACAACATATTTCATAGAATTGTCATAAAAATAATATCATAAATTGGAGAATTTATGTAAAAAAAAAAGACCTATTTTCATAGGTCTTTTTTAGTAATTTAAGTAATTTAAGATAGTCAGCTTGTGCGTAGCTTCTCTAATTCAGCTATCAGCTTCACATTTAATACTTTAATATAGGTGCCTTTCATCCCTAAAGAACGAGATTCAATCACTCCAGCACTTTCTAGCTTTCTTAAAGCATTAACAATAACGGAACGAGTAATTCCGACACGGTCAGCTATTTTACTTGCAACCAATAATCCTTCTTTACCATCCAGCTCTTCAAAAATATGTTCAACTGCCTCCAATTCACTGTAAGAAAGGGAACCTATTGCCATTTGAACAACAGCCTTACTTCTTACTTCTTCTTCCATTGCTTCTGCCCTTTCACGAAGTACTTCCATTGCAACAACAGTTGCTCCATATTCAGCTAAGATTAAATCTTCATCAACAAATTGATCATTTAGCCTTCCTAACAGTAGAGTACCAAGTCTATCTCCTCCACCAATGATAGGTACGATGGTAGTAAAGCTTTGCTTAAAAATATCTGCCATTTCATTGGGAAAAGAAGATAATGGGCTATCAATACCAATATTGGTTACCGTACTATCCTGTTTTAATAGTAGCGTATTGTATTCATCTGGAAATTGGCGATCAGTTAACATATTAGAAATCCGTTCATTTTCCATTTCTTGAGCAATAGCAACACCTATCATTTTACCCTTTCTGCTTACTACAAAAATATTTGCATCAATGACATCACTTAATACCTCTGCCATTTCATTAAAATTAACAGCATGTCCTGCAGCCTTTTGTAATAAACGATTAATCCTTCTTGTTTTTGATAATAAATCCATGTAAAGTCCTCCTAATTTACAATATATATTGAGATAAATCTTTATCTTTAACTAAATGAGCAAGCTTTTCCTGTACATACTCTGAAGTAATCGTAATTTTCTCCAGATGAATGTCTGGGGCTTCAAAGGATAGCTCCTCAAGTAATTTCTCCAAAATAGTATGTAGCCTTCTAGCACCGATATTATCCGTCTGTTGGTTCACTTCTGCAGATAGTTTTGCTATCTCAAGAATTGCTTCTTGAGAAAATTCAATTTCAATACCTTCTGTTTTAATTAAAGATACATATTGCTTTGTTAATGCGTTCTTTGGTTCTGTTAGGATTTGTACAAAATCATTTTCTGTTAAGGCTTGCAGTTCAACACGAATTGGAAACCTTCCCTGTAATTCAGGAATCAAATCAGAAGGCTTTGACATATGAAAAGCACCTGCTGCAATAAACAAAACATAGTCTGTCTTAACGGCTCCATATTTAGTCATCACCGTTGAACCTTCAACAATTGGTAAGATATCCCTTTGTACTCCTTCACGTGAAACATCTGGGCCACGCTCTTTTCCCGCAATTTTATCAATTTCATCTAGAAAAATAATGCCTGATTGTTCCGCTCTTTCAATGGACACCTGAATGACTTCATCCATATCAATCAATTTTTGTGCTTCCTCTTGAATAAGGAATTTTCTTGCTTCTTTAATGGATAGCTTACGTCGTTTGGTTTTTTTAGGCATTAAATTCCCTAAAATATCTTGCATATTAAAGCCCATCTGTTCAACTCCAGAACCTGAAAACATTTCAAACATAGATGGGGCATTGTCCTCTACTTCGATTTCAATTACTTCATCTTCTAGATCTCCACTTAATAGCTTAAAGCGTAGACTTCTTCTTTTTTCATGAATATTTTGCTCTTCATGGGATGATTCTTGATTGGACTCCTGTGCTTGATTACCAAAAATCATTTCTAATGGATTTTTTGTGCTTTTGTTTTTATGTAGATCAGGTACTAAAATTTCTACTATTCTTTCATTAGCTAAATCCTCGGCCCTATCCTTCACCTCTTCAGTTTTTTCATTTTTCACCATACGAATAGAGGTTTCGACCAAATCTCTAACCATCGATTCTACATCTCGTCCAACATACCCAACTTCCGTAAATTTTGTAGCTTCTATTTTTATAAAAGGAGCTCCTACCAGTTTTGCTAATCTTCTAGCAATCTCCGTTTTCCCAACTCCTGTTGGACCAATCATCAAGATATTTTTTGGCACGATCTCGTCACGAATGCTTTCGTTTAACAAACTGCGACGATAACGATTTCTAAGGGCAATTGCCACCGCTTTTTTTGCTTGTATTTGACCTACAATATATTTGTCTAATTCAGTAACTATCTGTCTTGGAGTCAAGGGTTTATGAATAGTCATCCAACTCTCCTCCTTATATACTCTCTATGATTATATTTTCATTGGTATATACACATATTTCAGCAGCAATTTTTAAAGCCGCCTCAGCAATTTCTCCTGCTGACAATTGAGGAGAGTACCTATTTAATGCACGTCCTGCAGCTAGGGCATATGTTCCTCCAGACCCTATAGCAAGAATACCATCATCTGGTTCTATTACCTCACCATTACCTGATATGAGAAGTAGATGTTCTTCGTTCATTACAATCAGCATCGCTTCTAAGCGTCTTAATACCTTATCCATTCGCCATTCTTTTGCTAGCTCTACAGCAGCTCTTTGTAGATTACCATGAAACTCTTCAAGCTTTCCTTCAAATTTTTCAAAAAGGGTGAAAGCATCAGCTACTGAACCAGCAAAGCCCGCTACTACTTGATTGTGATACAATCTTCTGACTTTTTTCGCTTTATGCTTCATCACCATCGCATTACCAAACGTTACTTGCCCATCTCCTGCCATAGCAGAGTGACCATTATGCTGTATGGCAAATATTGTGGTTCCGCGGAAGGTTTGTGACATCTTTTCATCTCCTTTATTTCCTATTCAATAATAATATATTCAGAAAATTTAACATTTACCTATTAATTTTCCGAATTATGCTCGTGGATGAGAATTTTTATAAATCTGCTGTAATCTTTCTTTTGTTACATGTGTATAAATCTGTGTCGTTGAAATATTTACATGTCCTAGAAGCTCCTGAACCGTACGTAAATCAGCACCTGCATTTAGAAGATGAGTAGCAAAAGTATGTCTCAAGGTATGAGGACTTACTTTTTTAGAAAAAGAGAGAGACTTAAGATATTTATCAATCACTCTTCGGACACTTCGATCAGATAATCTTAGTCCATTTTTGTTTAAAAATAAAGCCTTCTCTTGGGTATTTGCTACTATTGCTTGTCTTGCATTATCCAAATATTGCCGTAAAGCTTGAAGAGAATAAGAACCTAAAGGTACATATCTTTCTTTTGCACCCTTACCAAATACTAGCGCTGTACCAGTAAGACTGTCTATTGAATTAATATCTAAGGAGACAAGCTCACTAACTCGCATACCACTTGCATATAAAACTTCTAAGATTGCTTTATCTCTCATTCCTAATGGATTCGTCGTATCAGGCTTATCTAATAATTCAAGTATCTCCTCAGAATACATGAAATTTGGTAGTTTTTTTTCAATTTTTGGTGTAGAAACCATTTGAAAAGGGTTATTTTCTAAATAGTTTTCTCTCACTAGAAAACGATAAAACGACCGCAAGCTTGAAAGCTTTCTAGAAATACTTTTTCTAGCGTATTGCTTTTGATTTAATAACGCTAAATAGCTTCGGACATGAAGATAATCTACTTCCTTAAATGACTCTATTCCCTTTGATTGTATAAAGGAGGTAAAAAACTCAATATCCTTGATGTAATGTTTAATGGTATGTAAGGAAGCGTTTTTCTCTATTTGCAAATACCCTTGGAATTCTACCAAATATTGGTTACTAATATCCATTATCATCCCTCTAACCTATTAAAGCAACATAATAGTAACATATATTTTTCATTTTCGACAGTTAAAATCGTGTAGGAATTGTGAAAAACTCTGAATTTTTTCCATTGCTCTCTCTGAAATCTGTATATATTTTTCTTTTTTGTTTTTAATTTTATTAGGTAAGCTTGGTAACAAACCAAAATTAGCATTCATTGGTTGAAAATGCTTTGGATTAGCCGTTGTAATATAATATGCCATACTTCCTAAAGCAGTTTCCCTAGGAAAAATAAGAGGTTCTTCTCCTTTCGCTAGTAAGGCAGCATTTATACCAGCAATCATCCCAGAAGCGGCTGATTCCACATATCCTTCTACTCCAGTCATTTGACCAGCAAAGAATACCTTCTGATTTTCTTTATATTGATATGTAGGCATTAATATCTTAGGGGAATTAATAAATGTGTTACGATGCATCACTCCATAGCGAACAATTTCTGCATGTTCTAAACCTGGTATCATTTGGATCACTTTTTTTTGTTCTCCCCATTTTAAATGGGTTTGAAAACCAACAATATTATATAAGGTGCCTTCTTGATTGTCCTGTCTTAATTGTACAACCGCGTAGGCTTCCTTATCTGTTTTCGGGTTTACCAGTCCAACCGGCTTCATCGGTCCAAATAATAAAGTCTTCATTCCACGCTGACCAATCACTTCAATAGGCATACATCCCTCAAAAAATACTTCCTTCTCAAAGCTTTTCCGTTCCGCTTTTTCTGCATTGGTTAACGCTTCATAGAAACGATTAAATTCTCCTTCATTCATAGGACAATTAATGTAAGCCGCTTCTCCTTTATCATACCTAGATGCGATAAATACTTTGTCAAAGTCAATACTATCCTTTTCTATAATAGGTGCTGCAGCATCATAAAAATAAAAATATTCTTCACCTAGCGTATCTGCAATTTTTGCAGAGAGATCTTCTGAAGTTAATGGACCAGTAGCGATGATTGTTATTCCATCTGGTATTTCTGTTACCTCTTGATGTACCACTTCAATAAGCGGATGATTTTTGATGGATTGCGTAATATATTGAGAAAACAAGCTCCGATCAACTGCTAATGCACCACCTGCAGGAACGGCATGTTTATCAGCACTTTCCATAATAATCGAGTTAAATTGCCTCATTTCTTCTTTAAGCAATCCAACTGCATTGGTTAGGCTATTTGATCGTAATGAATTACTACATACTAATTCTGCAAACTGTTCACTATGATGAGCTGGCGAGCTTTTTTTCGGTTTCATTTCATAAAGTGTTACAGGGATACCGCATGCTGCAATTTGCCAGGCAGCTTCTGTTCCTGCTAATCCAGCTCCTACTACATTTACTGATAACTGTTCCTTCATTTCCATCCTCCGTTACTGCATTTCTTCTTTGTAATCACATGCTGTACATTGTACTTGTGTTCCCTTTTTTTGTTTCTTTTCTACCATTAACCCATCACATTTTGGACAAGGCCTAGCGATTGGTTTGTCAAATGAAATGAAATCACATGCAGGATAATTACTGCATCCATAAAAGATTTTCTTTTTTCCTTTTCTTTCTACGATTTCTCCATCACATTTTGGACAGCTAACATCAATCTTTTTTATTATAGGCTTCGTATTTTTACATTCAGGAAAACCTGAGCAAGCTAAAAACTTCCCGTATCTCCCCATCTTATATACCATAGGACGTCCACATTTATCACATATTTCATCAGAAACTTCATCCTTAATTTCAACTTCCTTCATTTCTTCTTCTGCAACTTTTAATCTTTTCTCAAAATCCTTATAAAAATCCTTTAAGACAGAACGCCATTGAAGATCTCCATCTTCAATTTTATCTAAATTCCCTTCCATCTTCACAGTAAATTCCACATTAATAATCTCAGGAAAGAATTCCTCGATTAAGGAAATTACAATTTCTCCTAATTCGGTAGGGACGAATTTTTTCTGTTCTAATTTAACATATCCTCTTTTTTGAATCGTTTCCAATGTTGGAGCATAGGTACTAGGTCTTCCTATACCCAATTCCTCTAATGTTTTTACTAATCTTGCTTCCGTATATCTTGGAGGCGGCTGCGTAAAATGCTGTTCAGGATCAATGTCCTTTATTGTTAATTCCTGTTTTTCCTTTAATTCAGGTAGCAAACGATCCTCTTCTTTTTTTCCGTCATCATTACCTTCTATATAGACTTTTCTATAGCCCAAAAACTTTACTTTAGAACCAGTAGCCCGAAAAATCGCATCGTTTTCTCCTACTTTCATATCCACTGTCATCGTATCTAGTATTGCTGAAGCCATTTGACTTGCAACAAATCTTTCCCAAATAAGACGATATAATCTTAGTTGATCCCTTTTTAAATAGTTCTTTAAAGAATCTGGTGTCCGAAAAACGGAAGTGGGGCGAACCCCTTCATGGGCATCCTGTGTATTTTTGCTTTTCTTTTTTTCCGTTTTGCTTTGCGGAAGATATGCATCTCCATATTTCTCTATTATGTAACTTTCTGCCTCTTCCTGCGCAGTTTTTGAAATACGAGTAGAATCTGTACGCATATAGGTAATTAAACCAACCGTACCTTCTTTTCCTAAATCAATTCCTTCGTATAATTGTTGAGCAATGGACATCGTTTTATACGCACGGAAATTTAGTTTCCTTGCAGCTTCCTGCTGTAAAGAGCTAGTTATAAATGGAGGAGCAGGATTTTTTCTTCTCTCACTTTTTTTAATTTTGGAAATAACAGCTGGATAGCCATCTATGCTTTCAAGTAAATAATCTACCTCTTCTTTGGAATGCAGCTCTGTCTTTTCCCCTTGATAACCGTAAAAATTCGCTTCAAAATTCTCCCCATTACTTTTCAAATGAAGGGTAACTGACCAGTATTCTTCCGGTTTAAAATCATTGATCTCCTTTTCACGATCATTTATCATTTTTACTGCTACAGATTGAACTCTACCTGCGCTAAGTCCTTTTTTCACTTTCTTCCATAGTATAGGACTTATTTTATATCCAACTAATCGGTCCAAAACCCTTCTAGCTTGCTGAGCATCAACAAGATCATAATTAATTTCTCGGGGTTGCTTAAATGAATCTTTAATGGCATCCTTTGTTATTTCATTAAAAACAACACGACATTTTTCTTTATCGTCTATTTTTAAAGCCTTCGCTAAATGCCACGCAATTGCTTCTCCTTCGCGATCGGGGTCAGCAGCCAGATAGACTCTTTTCACCTTTTTTTTCGCTTCCTTTAATTCCTTAAGTATATTCCCCTTACCCCGGATGGTAATATATTTTGGTAAAAAATCATTTTCTACATCTACGCCTAATTGACTTTTAGGTAAGTCAATGACATGCCCCATTGAGGCTTTTACTATATATTTGTTTCCCAAATATTTTCCAATGGTTTTTGCTTTAGCTGGAGATTCCACAATTACTAACGAATCTGGCATGCATTTGTCTCCCCTTTATCTAAGAATTATTTCTGTATTCATTTTCATATAACATTCCCTATTATTAAATAGAAGAGTTCTCTTTGTCAAATTATTCATTTGTAAAGATGATGTGAAATTCATTTTCTCAACTCTTATTTCTTCTGTATAAGCCACCAGGAAGCTGCTTAATTTTACCTTTTACTTGTAAGGTAAATAGAGATTCATATAGTCTATTCATATTTAGTTGTAGCTGACTATAAATATCATTTATATGTATAGGTTGAAAGGATATAAGCTGATATACCTGTTCTTCTGCTACTGTTAAACCTATGTTATCTTGCTTACTTACTTTCTTTAATGATAAATATGGAAATTCTTCGATGATATCTTCTATTTGCTGAACTAGCTTCGCTCCTTGCTTGATTAATGAATTTGTACCTAAGCTCTGCTTTGAAGTGATTGGTCCTGGGACAGCAAACACTTCTCTCGATTGTTCTAAGGCAAATTGAGCAGTAATTAGTGAACCACTTTTAATAGAAGCCTCTACCACAACAGTCCCATAGGATAACCCACTAATAATCCGATTCCTCTGTGGGAAAAATCCTGGATGCGGCTGTGTACCTGGTGGATATTCAGCTACGATTAACCCCTTCTCAGCTATTGTATCGTAGAGCTTTTTATTCTCTTTAGGATAAACAACATCTACTCCACTTCCTAATACAGCAATTGTTTTTCCTTGTTGAGACAAGGCTCCCTCGTGGGCTAAACGATCAATCCCTCGAGCCAATCCACTTATTACAGTTAACCCATAATCAACCATCTCTATGGCTAGATGTTCTGCAATTAGCTTACCATAGTCTGTTGCATGTCTTGTACCCACAAC
>JAENYW010000356.1 GCA_016841555.1 Tepidibacillus decaturensis | reverse complement strand
GTTTAAAAATAAACATACAGCTAGAAGATATCTTTAAAGCGATGCACCGCATTTAATGGAGGGAAGATGATACAATGGGAATAGAAATTACGGAAATGATGGAAACCATTCGAATGGTTGAGATGGAGAATTTAGATATTCGTACAGTAACACTTGGGATTAATCTTAAGGATTGTGCCGATTCCGATTTTGATCAATTGAATAACAATGTATATCAGAAAATAACCACCTATGCAAAGGATTTGAAGAAGGTGGTAGAGCATGTGGAAAATGAATTTGGGATTCCGATTATAAATAAAAGAATATCCGTTACACCGATTGCAGATATTCTTGGAAAAGCTACAAAGGAGCAGGCCATAGAGTTAGCAAAAACCTTGGACAGGGCTGCCCATGATTTAGGAATAGACTTCATAGGTGGACTTTCTGCTTTAGTACATAAGGGTGTTTCTAAGAGCGAAAAAACATTACTTGATGCGTTACCAGAGGCTTTGGCAGCCACTAAACGTGTTTGTTCCTCTGTTTCCATAGGGACAACAAAAGCAGGAATAAATATGGATGCTGTAAAGCTAATGGGTACCATCATAAAGGATGCAGCAGAGCGTACTGCGGACCAGAATGGTATAGCTTGCGCGAAGCTTGTTGTATTTACCAATCCTGTTGAGGATAATCCTTTTATGGCAGGTGCTTTTCATGGAACAGGAGAAGGGGAAGCAGTGATAAATGTTGGTGTTAGTGGACCAGGGGTTGTGCTGAGTGCACTAAAGCGACATCCACAGGCTGATTTAGGGGAAGTAGCAGAAGTGATTAAAAAGACAGCATTCAAAATTACCAGAGCTGGAGAATTAATTGGACGTGTAGTAGCTGAACGTTTAAATGTACCCTTTGGTATTATGGATTTATCCTTAGCTCCCACTAATGCGATGAACGATAGTGTAGCAGAGATTTTAGAGGAAATTGGAGTAGAGCGAACAGGAACCCATGGTACGATAGCAGCGTTAGCCTTAATGAATGATGCAGTAAAAAAAGGAGGAGCCATGGCAAGCTCCTATGTAGGAGGCTTAAGTGGTGCATTTATTCCTGTTAGTGAAGATAATGGCATGATTCGTGCAGTAGAAGAGGGGGCATTAAGCTTAGCGAAGCTAGAGGGAATGACAACCGTTTGTTCTGTTGGTCTAGATATGATTGCTGTTGCAGGTGATGTTTCTGCTTCTACTTTGTCAGCGATCATTGCCGATGAAGCGGCAATAGGAATGATTAATAAAAAAACCACCGCAGTTCGTATTATACCTGTTCCAGGGAAAAAACAAGGGGACATGGTAGAATTCGGCGGCTTGCTTGGTCGTGCACCGATTATGGAGACGAGTAATTTTTCATCAGACAGACTGATTAACCGTGGAGGTAGAATACCTGCCCCGCTTCAAGCATTGAATAATTAAACAAACCTTGTGGAAGAAAATGATAGAATTAGGCTTAGGGAATAATTGAACATGCCCCTGTCAAGTAGACAGTGGAAATAATTAAAAAAATGTATAGCGT
>JAENYW010000045.1 GCA_016841555.1 Tepidibacillus decaturensis | reverse complement strand
ACCCTTTACTTTACATCTTTCTTGATCGAATCAGAAAAACAGTATTGGAGGATCTAAAGGATTACAAAGAAGCTTCCATTATTGACTTATGCTGTGGCACAGGTAACCAGCTTAAGATATTGGCTGAACATAATTTTAAATCCCTGCATTGCCTTGACATTTCAAGTTCGATGTTACATATCGCAAGAAAAACAAAAAATGTTAATGCTATTAAATTCTATAATGAAGATGCGACAAATACTTCTTTTGAAAATGAATCATTTGATATTGCAATAATTAGCTTTGCTATTCATGAAAAAGATAGAGATACCCAAGAGAAATTTTTAGAGGAAGCATATCGTATTCTAAAAAAAGATGGTCTTCTTTTAATCGTTGATTATGAATTCGATAAAAAAACTTCTAAATTATCTAAATGGCTTATCACATTCATAGAACGTTTAGCAGGAATGGAGCACTACACAAATTTTAAAAGCTATACGAAGAATAATGGATTATTCAGCCTATTAAATAAAGATAAATTCAAGCTTATGAAACAAAAAAAGCGTTCTTTAAATGGAGTAGCTATTTCAACCTATAGAAAAAATGAGCCGTCTATATGAAAAAAATCATAACTATTGTAATTCTATTTTTCATATTGTCAGGCTGTTCATTACAGGTAAATAACACTTCAAATGAGCAAGAAACGATAAATCAACAGGATACTAACCTACACAACAACCAGATTAACAATTCATCCCCAATCGACAATAATAATCTAACACCTGTACAGAATGGAGATACTGGATGGTTTGTTGGTGCAATAAACGAAACACTACACATTCATATACAATTAAACATTACCGATAATAAGGTTTCTGGAGTTTACTATTATGATAAATATAAAAAAAATATTGAGCTATATGGCGAGATAAACAATTATCATATTACTCTTTTCGAAAAAGCTTCAACAGGTAATATCGAAGCTATATTTATTTCAGAAGAGCTTATTGAAGGGATATGGAGAGACGACAAAAATACTTATCCATTCTATGCAATAAAAGAGGGAAGTAGTTTATTCATCCCAGAAAAGCCAAGTTCTGAAGATATGAAATGGAAGGGGAATTGGAGAGGAGTGCATGGAGATTATTATTCTAACTCCGATCTTACCATAAATCCAATTTTTCATAATCTCATAGAGTTTGATATCGCTGCTATTAGCGGAACACATTTAGGAGGGTTTTCATCTTTAGCAATTATAACCGATAATAATCTAGCTGTTTATAAAGGAGAAAATGACACAGAATTAAAATTCGCACTCAATGATGATGGTGATATTTCATTAGATACTAATAATTACTCGTACTATTGTGGAATGGGAGTAGGATACGATTCAATCTATACCCAAAAAGAAATAAGTATTTTACCACCAACCGCAAAAGAAGTTGGTTTAGTTTATACTGACGAACAAGAGACAATTTTTAAAGAGCTTACAGGTGAGTACTACAATACCTTTATTCAATATGCTCAATTCTATGCTGATGAAGAAGACTTAGACAAAATGGGTGCTGATGTAAGAACTTTTGGAATGTTAGGTTACACTAATGCAGCTATCGTAATGATAAATCAAAGAAATAATACAATACTGGCCGCTATAGAAGTTGGAGATACTGTCTATTACTTTAGCAATAATCAAAATTACACACACCCCCCAAAAACAATTAAAGATTGGAGCAAAGATATAAATAATATTATTTCTACAGTAACTGATATTCCACGACAGTGCATCGATTATCTTATTAGTAAAAATGATTACAATGAGAATGAATCTATTATGTTCTACACAAAAGAAGATTTAGATTTAGACGGAAATAATGAGGTTATTATAGGTATTGGAACCTATGATTCATTCCCTCCTAGTATTTCAACACGTTTTACGAAAGTATATATACTACGAGAAAATAACGGAGAAATTGAACAATTAGGGGATAATTCATCCAACCTAGGTTACAGTGTCCATAAAATAAAAATGATACAATTGCAAAACAAACCGAAGAAATATTTATATTTTAGTTATGCAAATGGAGCAACATATAGAGGATTCCATATTATTGAACTAAAAAATAATCAACCGAAAATAGTATATAGCTCAGAAGGAGCAGTGTCAGGAATTGATGAAATAAAAGACTTTGATAATGATGGAAAGATGGATGGATATATACAGAATAGATGGAGCTATGATGTTTTGTATTATCCATTAACTAGAATATATACACTGACTAACAATGGCTTCGAATTAAGCGAAACGGAAATAGAGCTTCCTAATTATTCAATGAATATTGAAGGAGTTATTTTGCAATATATCTCATTAAGAACACTGAATATAGAAAAATCTTCTGAAGTAGATAAACGGTTATCTGAATTATGCATGGATGAAAAAGGGAATGAATTGGATTTCTCCTCAGAAATATGGCATTCAGCTATTTTAAATACAATTATCGACTTTGAAAATAAAATAACCTTTATAATCGATGAAAATGAAGATACTGCCGAGGTTACTATTAAATTTTTTGATGAGAATGATGACAACAAAGAATACGAAAGAAAATTTCATTTAATTAAAACGGGTAATAAGTGGAGGATAGATTAAACATAAAAAACTCCTGATGAAAATTACAGACATTCATTTTAACTAGGGAGGAGAATGTATAAAAAATGAGAAAATTAATATTCGCCATTATCTTAGTTTTTGGCATATCTGCTTGTAGCGTATCAGAAGAACGAGTACATGAAAATAACGTAGATGAAGAAAAAAACGAAATAAACAATGAACAATTATTCTTTAATCAATTAGAAGAATATTTAACAATCGGATTAGAAAAGCCTACAGAAGAGAATATACTAATATACATTAATGATATTCAATATACATTTGAATTTGCTCAACAAGAGATAATAGAGAAGAATATTGGTAAATACGTTGTTTTTAAAGTGAAACGAAATGATAATACTGCGATATGTTTATGGGAAAAGGGAAAAAAGAGTGGCGAAATAATAGCTAATGATAGAAATAGTGCTATAGATGGTTTTATTAAACGAACTTATTTAATTATTGATATTGGAACAAACTATAAAACAATCTACAACTTAGCATTATCAAATACAAATGAAAATTTCAAAAGTGAGATCAAAGTATTTAATAAAATCTATGATATAAAAAATACGGATTGGGTCGCATACCTGTCTCCTTCATCTAATTCAACTGTTCATATTCCACGAGACGAAGCAATGGATATTAAATTTTATAATTTAGCGACAAAAGAAGATGTCGTTTATAAAGAGGCTAATAATAACTATGAATGGGCATTAGAATTAAATCAACATGGTGGATTAGAGATTATACGAGTAGACTGGAATGAAAATTCTAATCAAAACCGAGTTGTTCTTGAAACACAAAATTTGGAAAAATGGATTGGTGACTTTAAAGCCTCTTCAATTATATATTCACTAGATGAGATTGAAAACTATTTATCAAAAGAAATAGAAAAGCCTACAGAAGAAAATATCAAAAGCTATATCATGCAGCTACCAGATTTTGTAGAAAACTCAGTAGTAAAAATAATGAATGAATATGAAAATGATAAATATTTCGTATTTCAAGTATCAGAAGAAATGGTAGGAGGAGTAGATTCTGAAATTACTTGTGCTTGGGAAAAAGGTAAGTCTAATGGTGGCTTTGTTATTGATAAATGGAATAGCGGAATTGAAGGATGGCTTACTGATAAATATTTAGTAATTGATAGTGGGTCATGGACAATAAGAGGTAAAACAGTTTGCAATATGACATTAGACGTATCTAACGAAAACTTCTATGATTATTTTTCTGTATATGATCCTATTTTAAACTTTGAAGGTACCGATTGGATTATATTTGCTTCGCTAACAGATAATCAGATCAATAATATGGAAATTGATGAATTATGTAATATTGAATTATATAATTTGAAAACAAATGAAAGAATAATCTATAGGGAAGCAAAGGATAACTATGCATGGTTTTTAGGAAATCGACGTACTGAAGATGGATTAATAGATCTGATCATAATAGAAGGTAATGAAGAAATGAAAATAAAAAGTACGGTTATTGGTAAAATTGACCTTACTAATTGGTCAAAAATAGCAAGTGAAATAAATTTAGCTATTCCTCAAAAGTATATAGACTTTCTTAAAGATAAAGATGATTATGATAAGAATGATTCTTTTTTATTCTACGCAAACGAAGATATAGATTTGGATGGAAATAATGAGGTTATTATAGCAACTGGAATTTCTAATGAAGACCCAATTTCATCCTATGTTTCACAGCTATATATACTAAGAGATAATAATGGAGAAATAGTACAATTAGGAGAAAATTTAGCCAATCAAGGTTATAGTGTATATGAATTAGTATTAGTACAATTACAAAATAAACCGAAGGGATATATTTATTCTGGTCTAACAAACGGAGGAGGTTTAACTGGTTTTAATTTAATTGAACTAACGAATAATCAACCTAAAATAGTTACATATAGTGCTTCCGCAACAGGCGCTGGAAATGATGAAATAATGGACTTTGATAATGATGGAAAGATGGATGGATATATACAGAATAGATGGAGCTATGATGTTTTGTATTATCCATTAACTAGAATATATACACTGACTAACAATGGCTTCGAATTAAGCGAAACGGAAATAGAGCTTCCTAATTATTCAATGAATATTGAAGGAGTTATTTTGCAATATATCTCATTAAGAACACTGAATATAGAAAAATCTTCTGAAGTAGATAAACGGTTATCTGAATTATGCATGGATGAAAAAGGGAATGAATTGGATTTCTCCTCAGAAATATGGCATTCAGCTATTTTAAATACAATTATCGACTTTGAAAATAAAATAACCTTTATAATCGATGAAAATGAAGATACTGCCGAGGTTACTATTAAATTTTTTGATGAGAATGATGACAACAAAGAATACGAAAGAAAATTTCATTTAATTAAAACAGATAACAGTTGGAGGATTGATCAAATTATTGAAAAAACCTCCTAACAACGTCACTGGAAAATATGTTCTCATTTATCGTTTTTATGGTATAACATGGTTGTACAATAGAATAGAATAGACTCTCAAGGGTGGTCGGCTCATCCCCGATGAAAGGGAGTGATGCCTATTACAGATAGAAATACCATATAACAGAAATTAGATTATATAAAAAAAGATCTTGTAAGGAGTTGAAAAGATGCAACGTACTAACCTATTAATTATCATGCTTGGAATTAGTCTTATTTTTAACTACTTTATTTTTGAAAAAGTAGAAAATTTACAAAATGATATTAATTACCTTCAATCTAACTGGGATAGCCTAGATTCGTCAGTGGATAGGGTTAATAATCGCATTACCCATGCAATGACAGAGTTTGAAAAGGAACAACGATGGATATCACCTGTAATACAAGAAGTTGAAAGTCGTAAAATAAAGCTTTCTTGGCAGGTTAAGGATTATATAGAAGATACTCCTGTATATTTTTATTATCGTTTACCAAATGAAAACACGTTTACTGAGGTTTTAGCAAAACCCTCTGGTGGAGGCGGGTTTATGGTGGGGATTCCTTTTAAAATGGAACCAGAGCCTCAATGGTATGTTTCAATCTCTTATGAAGATAATCGTTCCATGTCTGTCCAACATGAAAGCAAGGAATCTAATCAAGAATATAACATTAACTACTATATCTCTGTGAAAGAAGGCGATAGAATACGTAGTAGTGAAGAAACATCCATTAGACTCAATGTAAATAAACTTAATACTTATTCATTCTTGGATGTAAATGTCGGAATACAGTCACAAAACAAACAATATGATGTTTCCTTAATCGAATTTACAGGAGAAGAACCTAAAGTAAAGATAAAAAAAGCAATACTTGAGGTCTATCAAAAAAATGAAATAATAGCTAAAAAAGAACTTGAAAAACAAAGTAACTCAAATGATAATTATAGCAATTTTAATGTTTCTTGGTTTCCTAATGAACAGTCCTTTGATAAAGTCTTGATTAAGGTAGAGTATGATAACGGCAAAGCATTTGAAAGAGATATTACAGGAAATTAAAATATATAAATAACCCTTAAAACAGAAACGTACGTTTGCATATATTGAACTTTTATGATAGAATCTAAATATGATATAATAATAGATAAATTATTTAATCGGAATAATGTATTCAAATCATCTAAATTCAAATTGAGGTGATATTGTAATGGAACAAGTTTTACATCAAATATTGGCAAAGTTAAATCAAATGGAAAAAACAATGGCAACCAAAGATGATTTATCTAAAGAAATAGAAGGAGTAAGATCTGATTTATCTAAAGAAATAGAGGGAGTAAGAACCGATTTATCTAAAGAAATAGAGGGTGTAAGAACCGATTTATCTAAAGAAATAGAGGGAGTAAGAATCGATTTATCTAAGGAAATAGAAGGAGTAAGAATCGATTTATCTAAGGAAATAGAAGGAGTAAGAATCGATTTATCTAAGGAAATAGAAGGTGTAAGATCTGATTTATCTAAGGATATTTCAGATTTAAGAACTGATATGTCAAAAAACTTTGAAATAGTAAATAATAAATTAAACACTATTTCGGAACAAGTGGCGTATAACACAGAACAAGAATCAAGAATTTATCAGCTAGAAACAGACGTGAGGATTATCAAAAAAGCGATTGCCAACATATAGTCATTTAGTTCTCTATTATTTATAGTCTAAGCAAAAAAGACCTCTCTTGAGTTAAAAAACTAAGCGGAGGTCTTGATTTTTGCAGAAGGAGATTACATGGACGATTCCAAAAATGATGAACTAAAAGAATAAGAATTACTTTTTGATGGAGAATCTTATTATACAAAAGAAGAATTTTTCAATCCTAATGATGATCAAGCTCCTAACCCTAAAAAAAACGTTAAGTGGCTCAAATTAACGATAGCGTTCTTGGTTTCTATTGCACTAATAAGTAATATACTATCGATGTGGCCTAGGTTTTTCAATTTCGCAACTATTGAATTCTTAAGCTTTTCTCGAGAATTATCAAAGAATGAAGATGTTCAACACTATAAAAAATCTGTTGTCATCGTAAGAGCTGGTAACCACAAAGGTACAGGGTTTTATATTTCAGATAACGGCTATATTATGACGAATAATCATGTTATAAATGATGAGCCGATAATTACGGTTACGTTTCATGATGGGATAAGCTATCATGCTGAAGTAATTAACAACAACGATGAAATTGATATTGCTGTTTTAAAAATAGATACGGAAGGATTAGACTACCCAGTTTTGAAGTTTGAAGAAAATTGGAAAGCCGATCAACCTATCTATATTATTGGCAATCCTTTATTCTTTAATTTCATTGTTAATAAAGGGACTATATTGGGTTTAACAGCTAATCGTGAAGCTCCAATACTTATGATTGATGCACCAGTATATAAAGGAAATAGTGGTAGTCCCGTCATCAACAATGATGGTAACGTAATTGGTGTCGTTTATGCTACATCGAGGGTCAATTTTGACGGTTCACAAATAAAAGTAGGGCTGGCAATACCAGTAGATTATTTGAAAGAATATATAAAACTTGAATGAACGCAAAGGTAATATGAAGGGACATGAAAAAAACTTGGCCCATCTAATGCATTTAATTAGATAGGCCAAGTTTTTTTTGTTGTATAAATATCACCTAATACAATCCCGTTTGGATTAAATCTTCATATTGAATTGATTTCTTTAATAGTCCTTTTCCATTTAACCATTCAAGAACATCATTGACATCCTTTTCAGATGGTAGCTGTAGTTCTGGATAGGTTGAAACCTGAAATATATCAATAACTGGTTCTGGTATCGTAATGTTATTGATTAATGTCTCCTTAAACTGATTAGGGTTAGCATTTATTTCTTCTACTGCCTTGGCATAAGCTTTATAAAACCCCTTTGTCTCGATTTGTAACACTTGATCAGCCATGATTAATACAGTTTGAGAAAGCTGAGCATTACTACTATCATCTACAATAACCTTGGCTCCCTGTAATTCAGCAAAAGAAGCTAAAGGTTCTGGTACCGTTATTGCGTCAATTTGATTGTTTATCAGCATTTCTAGACGTACAGGAATTTTAGGAATGGAGGTTTTCTCTACATTCTGACTACTGATGCCTGCTTCAATTAGTAATTTATCCGTAATATATTCAATGATTGAATTGTTTGAGATTCCAATGCTTTTACCCTTTAAATCTTCTATTTTCTCAATTCCACTTTTAGGAGAAGCTACAATAGCGAATCTTTTGCGATCCTGAGATGCTGCTATAACAGAAGTAATCTTCATGTTCAAGCCTGAATCCTTTAACAATGCAGCAACAATCATATCAGCAATCATTCCATCGATTTGTCCAGATTGTATCGCACTTTGACTCTCAACGGAGCTTTGAAAAGGAATTAATTCTACATCAAGATTTTCATCTTCAAAATATCCATTTTGATTTGCAACAATTAAAGGTAGGGCATCATCAATAGGCAGAATCCCTATTTTTAGTTTTTGTTTTGATTCCTCCACACTGCCCTGTGAACATCCTGTTAGTGCTAATGCCATAATAGTCCCAATTAAAAGGACCTTCAACCACATTTTTTTCTCTATCACGTTGTACGACTCCTCTCAAATATATATCATATTAATATTTTACCCAACGGCATAATTTCTTTTCTGCTAGGTCAAGACCTAGGTAAAGAATAAAGCCTAATGTTCCCATCGCTATAATTCCTGCAAACATATCATCATAAGCCATGCGGGATAAAGACTCCATAATAAAATAGCCAATTCCTTTCTGAGTAGCATAGGTTTCAACGAGAAAAAGGACAGCCATAGCAGTTCCTAATCCTAATCTTAAAGCAGTTAATATCGACGGTAAACATCCTGGTAAATAAACATGCCAATAAAGCTCCCAAGCGTTTGCTCCTAAGGATTTTACAGATAAGATATATTCTTCTTCTAAGTTTCTAGCAGCATCACGGGTAGTGACTAGAATTTGATAAAAAACAATCAATGTGATAAGAACGATTTTAGACAAATCACCGATTCCTAATAGTATAAATAAAATTGGCATAAAGACAACCTTAGGTATAGGATAAGTTAAATAGATTATTGGTGCAACAAGATTATCTAAGGATCTATTTTTACCTAATATTAATCCAAAAGAAACGCCAAGCAACGTAGCAATAAATAGACTTATTAGTACTCGATATAGACTAACTCCAAGATGAACCAATAAATTATCGCCTAGACCTTCTATTAAACTTTTCATTGCATGATGTGGCGGAGGAAAAGCAGTATTATTAATCAACAAGGAAAGACCCCACCAGAATAAAAGAAGAAGAAGGGAAGCATATATGTATTCTACTCTCTTAAGTCGAGTATATCTATTCCATTTTATCATTCGTTTTTCCTCCCTGAAGTGAAGAACGTAAGTCATTTACCATATTAAGATATTCTATTTTTCCTCTTGAATCATAGCTTCCTGCTAAATAATTAGGAATTCTACGCTTAATGGTTCCTGGGAATGGAGACATAACAAAAATCTCTTGACCCAAAAAAACAGCTTCTTCAATATTATGGGTGATTAATAGAATCGTTAGCTTTGTTTCTCTCCAGATGTTTAATAGATACTCCTGCATTTCCTCACGAGTTAATGCATCTAAAGATGAAAAAGGCTCGTCCATTAATAAAAGTCTTGGCTTTAGAACAAGTGACCTCGCAATTGCAATTCGTTGTCGTTGACCCCCGCTTAATTGGGCTGGGTACCTTTTGGCCAGTGACGCAAGTCCCATTTGTTCAAGGATTTCCTCTGTTCTATGGATTACCTCTGTCTTAGGAAGCTTTTTGATTTGTAAGCCTAACATAATATTTTCTTGTACCGTTTTCCATGGGAGTAGCCCATACTCTTGTAAAATAAGAGCGGTATCGGAATATACCTTAGGAGGTTGGTTATCGATGAATATCTCGCCCTGATAATCGTGATGAAGACCAGCAATCACATTTAATAGAGTGCTTTTACCACAGCCTGAAGGGCCGATAATTACTCCAATTTTACCCTCAGCTAAAGTAAGATTTGTATTTTCTAGAGCGTCAATGCTCTGCTTATTTTGTCGATAATATACCTCTAAACCCTGTATAGTTAAAAAATCATGATTATTCATTTGTTTCTAAATCCCCTTAGGTTATATTGCATGAGCAACTCAAAAGTATAATTAAACACTATGACTATTGTAACACAGGCTAATTCTTGATGAATACCTCTGTTATAATTTAAACTTGAATTTATCAAAATAGTTTTTTAGGTTATCAATCATTCAGAAATTCGGCTATGGTTGAGGTCGCTAAATATCACAGGAAATACATCACAAGCGTTTAAGGCATATATAAATGGATTTTTATTTCTGTAGGTATAAATATTGGGATTAATGATATTACAACAGTGATTATTATTTTTATAAAGAGGAAAAAAAGATAATTTCTTTTATTAAACATGTCTAATAGATTCATCTGATCATGTTATTATATAAGATGAAACATAAACGTTGGAGGGGGAACAATAGTATTATGATAAGAACGATTATTTGGTTTGCTTTTTTCTGGATATATCTGTTATTTACTTTGCCTGCATTAATGAAAGTTAAAAAGTTAGATAAACAGAATAGAATAAAGGAAAGAGATGATCTAGTTTTTAAAACCGCTAGAAATTGGGCTAGAGCATTAGTGAATTTAACAGGTACAAAAATAAACATTATAGGGGCAGAAAACATACCTAAGAATGAAGCAGTTGTTTTTGTAAGCAATCATCAGGGTAATTTTGATATACCAATATTATTAGGGTTTTTAAATAAACCAAAAGCTTTTATTGCGAAAAAAGAACTGATAAAGTTCCCAATAATCAGTACTTGGATGAAATATATGAATTGTGTTTTTATGGATAGAAAAGATATTAGGCAATCATTACAGTCTATTAACCAAGGAATAGAATATATAAAAGAAGGGTATTCAATGGTAATTTTCCCAGAAGGAACAAGAAGTATTGATGGTCAGTTAAAAGACTTTAAACCAGGTAGTTTAAGACTCGCCTTAAAATCGGGTGCCCCAATTGTACCTGTTACCATTAAGGGGTCTATTAACATCATGGGTAAAAATAGTTATATCATTAAACCCGCTAATGTAACTGTAATAGTATCTTCTCCAATCGATCCTATAACTATAAAAGATACCAATAAACTAACTGAAATGATTAGAGATATTATCAAAGGTAATTTGGAATAATATAATGTAAAATAAACTAGTTATTTTAAACCCATAGCATTAACGCAATTAAAATGTTACATTTAATACACAAAAATATAAAAAGAGGAGTTTTAAATCAGATGTCTACACTAGAGAATAAAGAAAATGAAATACCGTCAGAAAAGAAAAAAATTAGTCTAGAAGAAGCAATCAAAAGAAAATTAGCTGGCAAAAAACAAGGGAATTCACTTGAAAGGTCCGGCAATTATTCTTCAAAAAACAAGCCCACTATGAAAAGCCAGCAAACGAAAAAAGCAAATAATCAACGTAGACGAACTGGAGTTTAATTAAAACTAATAAGAATGATATATGTCAAATGAATTTGTATAACCGATTGCCCTTGAGCCAATCAATCGTATAGACCGTGGATGCTACCAGCATCTGCGATCTATATTTTTATTATATCTCTATCCATCTCCTACCCAGATGAACTGCTATAAGATTTTATCATCGAATACTAAAACCAAATGATTTGAGGTGAAATCATGAAAAACATTCAAAACCATACCGATTATGCTACAAGTTGAAGAAAAAAATTCAAATGCTTTAAATCTATATAAGTCCTGTGGATTTGTTGAAACCTCCACTATGGATTATTTTGAATCAAACATTATATAGATGGCTTTGGATTAAAAAAGGGGACTTCCGATGAAACCGATACACCAGATAAATAGGAATAAATTATGGAAGATGATAGAAACATCAAGAGGAAAAAACCCTGCAACCACTTGGATTACTAATGGTAGGGTTCTTAATGTTTATACCGGTGAAGTAGAAAAAACCAATATCGTTTTATATGAAGATAGGATTGTTTATGTTGGGATGACAGAACCCCAAAAAAATGAAAACACAGCGGTTATAGACGCAACCGACCTTATTATGGTACCAGGTTATATCGAACCCCATGCCCATCCGTTTCAAATTTATAATATTCAAACTCTTAGCGAGTATGCTTTAACCTTAGGTACAACCACTATGATCAATGATAATTTATTATTTTATTTAAATATGGATAACGACTCATTCATTCGTCTTATGGACTATAGCAGCGAGCTTCCCGTCAAAAATTTTTGGTGGGCAAGGCTTGATCCGCAAAGCAATCATCCCGATATGATAGCGAAATTCACCAAGGACCGTTTAGTTAACCTACTTCAACACGAACGGGTTGTTCAAGCCGGAGAATTGACAGCTTGGCCTCGTGCTTTAGCCGGTGATGAAACAATCCTTGAAGGAATTACTGAAGCTAAAAAATTGGGAAAGAGGATAGAAGGACATTCTCCCGGAGCATCTAGTGATACATTAAATGCGCTTGCTGCATTGGGGATTACCGCAGACCATGAAGCAATTAAAGGAGAAGAAGTTTTACGGAGACTTCGGCTTGGAATGTACGCCACTTTACGTCATTCTTCCATACGCCCTGATCTTCCAGATTTGATTAAAGAGCTTCAAGCACTATCATTCGATTTTTCTTCCGCTTCGAGATTAATGTTAACAACCGACGGATCAGCACCTCCTTTTCTAGCCCATGGATTCGTTGATTTTTTGATAAAGCTAGCTTTAGATAACGGAGTACCTGCAGCCATTGCCTACCAGATGGCCACTTTGAATCCGGCAACCTATTATGGATTAGACCAGGAAATTGGTGGAATCGCCCCTGGAAGAATAGCAGACATTCTCTTTCTTGAAGATTTAAACAACCCAACCCCGATAAAAGTCATGGTTAATGGTGAGATGGCTGTTAATGAAGGTCAACTACTAAAACCATTTCCAGCATGTAATTGGGATACACTAGGCTTTGTTCCTATGGAAATAAAATGGAGAGTTGAAGCTGAATGGTTAGATATGAACACATCAAACCCTAAAGTTCCTGTGATGGAATTAATCAACGCAGTTATCACAAAAACAGGAATAGAAGAATTTTTGCTTGATGAAGGGTCAGTTACCTTAGGGGATAGAGAAGGGTATTGCTATATCAGTTTAATCGATCACAAAGGCAAATGGGTGGCTAACGGTGTCCTTAAAGGTTTTGCTGACCATCTAGATACTTTAGCAACCACTTACACGGCTTCCCAAGACATCCTTGTTATTGGCCAAAACAAAAATCATATGGCTGAAGCAGTTAATCTTTTATTAAGCCAAGGGGGAGGAATCATTTTAAGAGAAGGAGAGGATACTTTATTTAATCTTCCTTTGCCGCTTCAAGGGAAAATGAGCAAGTTATCCATGCAAACTCTTATTTCAAAGACAACGGAGCTTGTTCACTTATTAAAGGAGAGAGGGTATCTGTATCAAGATCCTTTTTATACGTTGTTCTTTTTAACCTCAACCCATTTGCCTTCGGTACGCTTAACGGCAGAGGGGATCTATTCGGTAAAAGAAAATAAAGTTCTTTTCCCAGTAAAACAAATGTAAATGAATCAATTAAAATTGATAAAGTAGGTCTTGAATTAAATCGCTTGTCGCATTACCTTTTAGGCTGAGGAATATTTCCTCAGTTTTTTTATTGCAAAAATAGTAATAGTGATTTAAACGTTCTTTATTAATAAAACAAGAAGATTGAGAAAATTTAAATAATATTTTAATTTATACTGGATTTATTACATCTATACTGTATAATATTTAATATAAGTGTACTTTATTTAAATAAAGATAAATTAATTAATAATACTTAATCATATTTCAAAAAATTATAAAGATAAAATTCATTCTTGAGGTGATTGAAATGGATAATATTCACGAAAAAATTCGTAGTATCCGTAATCAACAAAATTTAACTTTAAAGGATCTGAGTGAAAAAACAGGGTTATCTGTCAGCTTTTTGTCTCAGGTGGAAAGAGGTACCACTTCACTCGCTATTACATCCTTGAAAAAAATTGCAGATGCTCTGAATACTCCGATTACAAATTTTTTTGAAAGCTACTCTAATCAAAATTTTGTTGTTAAAAAAGAAGAGCAGAAGTCTTTTAAAATTGAAGGTTCAATTGCTGAGTACACAAGATTGGGAGGTGAGTTTAATGGTAGAGTTC
>JAENYW010000044.1 GCA_016841555.1 Tepidibacillus decaturensis | reverse complement strand
ACTTCTTGTAAATCTAATGAGGCTTTAAAAATCTGTTTAAATAAGTGACGAATCGTTTTATCATCGAACGGGCCATGGTTATGTGTTAATACATGATCAATCATCGTTCTCTCACGAACAGGGTCAAAACGCGGAATCCCCTGTTTCACCTTCAACTGACCTATCTCTGAAATAATCTCTGCTCGCTTATTCATTACACTTAATAGTTCAATATTTAATTCATCTATTTCCATTCTTAATTTTTCTAACTTTTGGTTACTCATTTATCTTCCTCCTAAAAGTATCTCATATCCGGTAAATGTAATTTGTGTTTCATATAAGTTATGTTATTCTTAAATGAATAGAAATTTACAAATAAAAATCTACACATTGTAGAAAGATTCACTACTAAATTATACCTTTTTTCATTCCAATTGAAAAGAAAAAAGGATTCCAAAAGGTGTTCATCGAATATAGGACTATTGATGAAAAAATTGTCGAAGGTGTGGTAGGTGTGGAACAACAGATGCCCATATTTGCTTTAGATATTGGTACAAGAAGTGTCGTAGGGGTAATTATTACACGAACATCTAATGGTACATTTGTTATCAAGGATATTAAAATAGTAGAACACAAGGGGCGTTCTATGTTAGATGGTCAGATCCATGATGTATTAGCCGTTTCCAATACTATTTCTCAAGTGAAACAACAATTGGAAGAACACAATGGTCCTTTGCATAAAGTAGCTGTAGCTGCAGCAGGACGTTCCTTAAGAACACGTCGTATCAAAATAGATACGAATATCGAAGGTCAGCCCTTGCTTCGAAAGGAAGATATCAGAGCTTTCGAATTATCTGCAGTACAGGAATCACAAAAGCTCTTGATAAATGAAGCAAAAGAGGAAGATATGACCCACTATCACTGTGTTGGTTATAGTGTGGTTAACTATTTCTTGGACGATGAAATTATCGGTAATTTAATCGATCAACGCGGAAAAAAAGCTTCTGTTGAAATTATTGCAACCTTTCTCCCTAGAGTGGTTGTTGATTCTTTAATTTCCTCTCTAAGTCGCACTGATTTAGAAATGGAAGCTCTAACATTAGAGCCAATCGCAGCAATTCATGTGTTAATTCCTGTATCCATGAGAAAATTAAATATTGCTTTTGTCGATATTGGTGCTGGTACTTCAGATATTGCGATCACCGCTGAAGGTACCGTTGTAGCCTATGGTATGGTTCCTATAGCAGGGGACGAAATTACAGAAGCGATTAGCAGGCTCTATTTACTAGATTTCCATATTGCCGAGGAAATAAAACGGAGGATTTCTATGCAAAAAGAGATATCCTTTACAGATATTCTTGGCATGGAATATACACTGCCTACTGAAGTCGTTATTCAACAGATCGAACGTGAAATTGAGGACCTTGCTAAGCAAATCGCTAATAAAATAGTAGAATTAAACGGAAAAGCACCACAAGCTGTCATGCTCGTTGGCGGTGGAAGCCAAACCCCTAGGTTAACAGAAAAAATCGCAGCAATTCTTAACCTTCCTGTACAAAGAGTAGCTGTTCGTGGGGCAGATGCTATTCAACATCCAGTGGAATGGCCAGATAGTACTGAAAAGGGTCCGGAAATGGTAACACCAATTGGTATTGGTATCTCTTCTCAAGAAAATCCGATTCAATATCTCACTTTTCAGGTCAATGGCGATATGTATCGCTTATTTGAAATGAAAGCCTTAACGATTGGGGATGCATTAATTGCTGCAGGTGTCCCTATTAAAAGTCTCTTTGGAAAACCTGGGATAGCAATGACAGTTACGATTAATGGAAAAGTAAAAATGATACCTGGTGAACACGGTCAGCTTCCAGAAATTCTATTAAACGATGCTCCTGCCTTGCTAGATACAAAAATTAAAAATAGAGATATCATTATCGCAAAGCCTGGTAAAAATGGAAAAGATGCTTTCCTAACCGTTGAACAAGCATTATCCTATAATGATATAAAGCCTCTGTCTATTGAAATAGAAGGTAAACCTATTACATTAAAACCATTAGTAGAGGTAAACAAGATAGATACTAACCTTTCTACTATAGTAAAGGATCGGGATTCTATTCTTTTCTACCATGTCCAAACCATAGAAGAAGCGCTTATCTATGCTGGCTATTCGACGATTCCATATTCAGAAAAAAAGATACCTTTTAAAATTGATGGAGAAATTCACAATATCATTCATCAAGCAAAGGGAATCTATCGAAACAATAAGCCAATTGCCTTAAAGGACACAATCCATATTGGAGATAAAATAACCTTTGATAAAGAAGAAAATGCTTATCCCACCATAAAAGAACTACTAAGCAAGGGATTATTACCATCTTTCACAATTGATGTGTTATTTAACGGAAAAAAGGTTAGGGTACAGCCTAAATCCTTTCAAATAAAAATGAATAATAAATCGGTAACCCTTAAAACCCCTATTGAACCAAACAGTCATATTGAAATAGCGGGAGATAAGCAAGTGAATATAATTTTTAGTGATGTCTTTCGTTACGTAGATTTTGATACAACAAATCCCACTAGCAGTAGGTATGTCATACAAGTGAATGGCGAGGAAGCAGATTTTTATACTCCTATTCAAAGTGGAGATCGCTTGTCATTATTTTGGGAATAACATCAAATGGAGGTTGTATATGCCACAAGAAAACCCCTATGGAATTAAAATTCAAGTATACAACATGGGAGAAGATATGGCATTCCATATAAAAGGTGGACAAGCACATATTGGTGCTAGTGCTATTGCCTATTGGAATCAAGGGAAAATAGAAGTACATGTACATGAGCTTCCCCATCATAAAGAAGGTAATCTCTCCATGGAGTGTGCAGCATTAGCAGCAAAAAAGCTTAAAAAAACCTGTTCAGTGCTGATGGGTATCCATATTGAACATGCAACCAAAGAACAAATTGAAGCTATTGTAAATTATGTTCGAAAATCGATGATAGAAACCCTTGAAGTATTATAAACATGACAAAGGGGTGACAAGGGGACGTTTCGTTTGTCATACTCAATATAGTATGACAAACGAAACGTCCCCTTGTCATGAAAAAGCCCTTGGAATAACCTTTAGGTTAATTCAAGGGCTTTTTAGCTTTTTTTTTAAAAAAATTGATGTTTTAATTACTTCCTAAGTAAGTAAAGGTATCCTTTGCATAGGAATCCCACTCATTCGCATCATAGGTCGTTGTTCCATCTGTTACCGTTGCTTTACGTACTAAAGTTTTATCCTGCCCAAAGCTTACTCCAGCAGTGCCAATTACATCAATTGCTATGCCATCATTTTTTAATGTAACAGCATCATCACCATTATAGGAGATGCTTGAAGTTGTCATATCTGCTACAGCACGAATAGTAGATGAAGCACTGGAGTGTGCCACTACAAATACGTCACCTGGTGCTAATGTACCACTTAATGTGATAACCGAACCAGTATTAGACTGTGCAATCGTATAAGTGGATAAATCAATTGTGCTTCCTGTACCGTTATAAATTTCTAATGCTTTGTTATAGCTGCTACCTTCAATATATTCAGAAAAATACAGATCATTTGAAGTTGAACTAGAAGCAGACACAGTTACTACAAAATTGTCATCCACTGTTCCACCTTTTCCATCATCTGCAGTTACTGTTATCGTCGCAGAACCTTCCACTAAAGGAGTGACTGTAACTGTTGTTCCACTAACTGAAACAGTCGCAATAGTTGTGTTGCTTGAAACAGCACTTAATGTAAGTGTATCTCCATCTACATCCTCAAAAGTTGTTGATGCACCAACTAATAGATCAGTTCCCACTGTTGCAGATTGATCTGCGACTGCATTTATAACAGTTGGTGGATTATTTGTGCTTCCACCTCCAAGGGAGTGACTACCTAAGTAGGTAAAGGTATCTTGTGAATAACTATCCCATTCACTTGAATTATAGGTTGTTGTGCCATTTAATACGGTATTTACACGTACTAAGGTTGTATCCTTAGCAAAGGTTGTTCCAGCAGTTCCAATTACATCAATTGCTGTACCGTTATTTTTTAATGTAATAGCATCATCACCATTATAGGATAAGCTTGAAGTTGTCATATCCGCTTCTGCTAAAATGCTTGCTGAGGCACTTGGATGAGCAACAACATACACATCGCCTGCTGCTACAGTTCCACTTAAAGTAATTACTGTTGATGTATTTGATTGTCCAATCGTATAAGCAGATAAATCAACAGGAGCACCAGTACCATTATAAATTTCCAATGCTTTATTATAGCTACTACCTTCGATATACTCAGAGAAAAATAAATCTGAGGAAGCAACCACTATATGGGTTCCTAAATCGCTACTAGTATCTTGAGCATAGGTAGTCCATTGTGTTTCATCATAGGAGATATAGCCTGTTGTAATCGTTTCTTGACGAACTAATGTTGTATCCTTCGCATAGGTAACACCAGCAGTACCAATTACATCAATTGCTGTACCGTTATTTTTTAGCGTAATAGCATCGTCACCATTATAGGATAGAGTTGAAGTAGTCATATCCGCTTCTGCTAGAATAGTTGAAGCTGCACTAGTATGAGCAACAACGTATACATCACCAGCTGCTACTGTACCGTTTAATTGTATAACAGTAGAAGTATTAGATTGTTCAATGGTATAACCAGATAAATCAAGTGTACTACCTGTACCGTTATATATTTCAAGTGCTTTATTATAGCTGCTACCTTCGATATATTCAGAGAAAAACACACTAGATCCGCTTGCTTCACCAGTACCACCACCAGTGTCTCCACCACCTGTAGAACCATCAGTTACACCATAGGAACCAGTAGCAAAGGTTGTTGGATCATACCAATTATACCCCTCTGCAGGAGAAGCCCAAGGTTCTGCTTGAGGTTCTGTAGAGTTTGTTGGTAATTCCCAATCATATAAAGTAGTTGGTTGATCTAATTGTAATCCACTTACTTGATCTAAGCTGGAATAGCTTTCTTGTGTTGCAAGCCAATCGACCATATTTACAAGTAATGTTGCATCGTCTTGCTCTAAAAATCCATCATATGTCTTTTTAGAAGAACCATTTTCTTCTCTTTTATATTTTGGAGTTGCATCTTCTACTGGAGAGGAATCTCCAATAAATGCTGCTTTTCCTCCACCTAATTTGGAAATAGCTGCATAAGGACCTTCTGCTATACTACCACCATTATATACTCCTTCGTCTACTGCATAAGACCAAGCAGCTGTGGTTGTAGGAAGATATACAATCCCTTTTGCTTTATTTGGATCTGTAATAGCAAGTGTAGAGCCAGCATGCATAGCAACGGTTTGTACCCCATTTGTAATTCCAAAAGCTTGTTCTGAAGCAACAATGTTGTTTGCAGTCACATCTCCAATTGCATTATAGCGAAAACGTATACCAAAATTGGAAGCTAGCCAATCAGCGCTTTGAACTCCCAACATTGCGTCTGAGCTCGCTTCTTCAGTTGTCATTCCCTTTGTAGGATCTGTCCAAGCACCTCTACGATAACCATTGAAAACCTCAGATGCATCCCAGCGATTTTTATTACGGTCTGCATTGTAATGGTCTGCAATATAGAAAACACTTCCACCATTTTGAATATATTGAATAATTGCGTCTTGTTCTGTAGTTTTATAAGGAATATTTGCTTCTCCAATAACGACTACATCATAGCCTGTAAGGTCATCTAAAACGATAGGTGTTGATTTACGTAGTTCCTTCACGTAATACCCGTTGTCTGCTAGGGCATTAGCAAAATCAGAGAAACCGCCGTCTATTACCCAGTCTGCTGCTCCTGCTGTTTGACCATGGGTGTTATCAAATAATACTTTTTTTCCGTTTACTGTTCCTCTTGCTTGAATTTCTGGCGCTGGATCAGAAGGCCCTTCTGCTAGTACGATACTATCTGTTACCCAAGAAAAAGTTACCATCAGTACTAACAAAATGGATAAGATGACTTTCATAAAACGATTTTTCATGTTTACCTCTATTCCTCCTTGAAATGTATGTAGTTGCAAACGATTCCATTCTATTCCACAACGTTACTGGTATCATTTACAAAAGTAAGCTTACCATATTTTTCATAAAAAATTTTAAATAGAGTGTTAACTTTTATTAAATTATTATTAAATTATTAATTTTCTCACAAAAAAAATGACAAGGGGACGTTTCGTTTGTCAGGTTTAAAAAACCTGACAAACGAAACGTCCCCTTGTCACCACTGTCATGCGCTTATTCTTGACAGTCCTTACATAGTCCATAAATCTCAAATCTATGCCCTGTTACTTGGAAATCCCCTACAAAATCCTTCAATAGCTTCATTGGACATTCTGGCAGAACGATAATTTTCCCGCAATTTGTACAGACCAAATGATGATGATGCTTTTCTGTACAGGACATTTTATATTTTGCTTCGCCATTAAATTGTATTTCCTCCACTAGCTCTAATTCAGACAAAATCGATAAATTACGATAAATCGTATCAAAGCTTAATCCAGGAAATCGGTGTTGGACTTCATACAAAATTTCTTTCGCTGAGACATAACGATTTTCTTTAAAAATGGATTGTATAATAGCTCTTCTTTGTTCAGTAACTTTATATCCTTTTGCTTTTAAGATATCCATTACATCCTTAAAGTCCACCACAATCTCCCCTTGAAAATCTTATACCTATCAATTACAGTATAATTTTTTCAGAGAAAACCGTCAAATTACATTATTGCAGCTTATTCTCTTTAGCTAATTGTTCCTGTGCCATCTTCACCAATTCCTTAACCATTTTCCCTCCAATTTGTCCACCGATTTTCCCTGCGTTTTTTGTAGTCATATCTCCATTATCTCCATGCTCCATCGGTATCCCAAGCTCTTTTGCAACCTCATAGGATTGAACCTGTGATGCTGTTCCTTCAGGAATGAGTCCCTCTCTCACTAGCAAATCCTGCTTGAACTGATTTAATTCCTTTCTAGCTTCTGGTACAATAGGCTTATTTCGATTTCCTCTTTTTCTCACCCTATTTTCCTTCCTTTCTAAACAAATTAAATCCTTCCCTCAACGACGGTTCTTTCTCTAGGATCACGTTCTGCTGCTTTAATAAACATCATTTCATAGCCTACATAGTGACAGGCTAAGCACTCTACTTCTTTTTCTCCCTGCTCTGAGATATACGGTTCTTCTAGTCCTTGTTCTACAACTACACCATTAAATGCATCCTTTTGAATTTGCTGTACAGAACGGCGAATAAGACGGAATTTCGTTCGATTCGCATTGCAATTGGGACATAAATAAGCTTTTGCATCCATAAAAAAAACCTCCCTTCGTTTAGATAAATCGACCAAACTCAACCATTAGTTCTTCAGGCTTTTCTTCTGGAATTAAATGACCCACTTTGTCATATACCACCAGTTCAGCATTAGGGAGATCCGTTGCTAATCTTTTCCCTACATCTAATGGAACGGTTTCATCATTCTCCCCCCATATAAGTAGGCAAGGTGTATGGATATCCTTTAATTCGTGAGAAGTTAAATCTCCTTCTCGATGTCGTAATAGCCTAACCATACTAAGAATAAAGTTTTTTTCCTTAAATGGTTCCGTGTACCCTTGAATCGATTCTTCATCAATTAAAGCCGTATCATGCACCACACTTAACAGATTTTCTTTTACATCCTGTTTGTAAAACCACCTTTTTAAAAACCAGGAATAGAAAGGAAGATAAGAGGAATAAATAGTACGACGTTTTGCCTTTCCCAAATAGCCAGAGCTTCCAAGCAAAATTAATTTTTCAATTTTTTCTGCTTCTTGCTTTGCGATATGAAGCGCAATTTGCCCCCCCATCGAATGCCCAATAATAATAACCTTGTTTAGTCCTAACGCTTCAATAAATGTTAAAATTAGCTTGCCATAATTCTCGTAGGAATAAGTAAAATGTAAGGCCTTTTCACTCTTTCCGAAACCAGGCAGATCAATTGATATGACCGTATACTCCTTTCTAAGAAGTGGAATCAGTCTTCTAAAGCTAAAGGTGGAAGATAAAAACCCATGAATCAATAGTAAAGCGACATCACGTCGTGGCTCTGCATGTTCATATTTTTCATAGTAAATGTTTATGTTTTGAATAGATATTTCCGCCATCTTTATCCTCCCATAAACTTTACTCTTCCCTGCATCCGTCAAATTGAGCTTTAATGTCTTCTATTTCATACAATACATCATCAAGGATTCGGTCTATATCATCTTTATTCGCTGTCTCTTCAACAAAAACGACCGAATCAACATCCAATTCAACTGCAACCTGATATTTATTCCCATCTCTAACAACATAAATTCCTGCATCATTATGACTTGTAATTCCTTTGTCTGCAAGAAAATCTGACTTACGCATAAGATGTGGCTTCATAGATATCACTATCCTTTCTTGGCGCCTATACTCTTCTCTTTATATTCTTCGTTTACACTTACTAAATATAGTGAAGTGAGATTCTTATTGAAATCAACTATACGTCGATTTCTTCTATTCTCTCCTCTAACTTCCCACCTCTAATATGGAATATATGTATTATTTATTTTCTTTCTCATTTTTATACTTTTCAATCGATTATCAAGGTTGTTTTGTGATATGATATTTCGTATAGCGAAGGATTAGAATTGGAGTGATGCTTTTATATGAAACATTTTTTTACCTTAAAAAACTTTTTTATCAAACATAAATGGCGCTATCTTATTGGTATTGTATGGTTATTTGGCGTCGATCTATCTCAGCTTACTATTCCTAAAATATTGGGATCATTTACCGATGATATAAAAAATGGCACCATATCCTCCAAGGATATGCTTCTTTATATGGGGTCCATCCTCATCATCGCCTTTTTTATCTTTCTTTTCCGTTATCTGTGGAGAATGTCTATCATGGGTACAGCTAGGTATTTAGAATATAAGCTTCGCAGTGACTTATTTACCCATTTACAAAAGCTATCAACTAATTATTTTAATCATCATAAAACAGGGGATTTAATGGCCCATGCCACAAATGATATCAATGCCGTTCGAATGGCTGCTGGTCCTGGGATCGTCATGATTTTTGATACCATTATTCTGCTGAGTGCAACTATTTTTATGATGGTACAAACAATATCATTGAAGTTAACCATTGTTGCCCTATTGCCCTTACCTTTTATGACCTTACTGACAAACCAATTTGGCAAAATGATTCATAAACGTTTCCATAAAGCCCAGGATTCCTTTTCAAAGCTCACTGATAAGATACAAGAAAATTTTTCTGGAATTCGTGTAATAAAGTCCTTCGTTCAGGAGGACGAAGAGATTGAAAAATTTACAAATGCGAATCAAGATTATGTAGATAAAAATATGCATGTCGTACGTATCCAAGCAATCTTTCATCCAATTGTCCAATTTATATCGGGAATTAGCTTGCTTATTGTCTTAGCATATGGAGGTGCCCTTGTTATTAATCGTGAGATTACTTTAGGGGATTTCGTTGCATTTAATAGCTATATCGGGTTACTTACATGGCCTATGATGGCAATTGGATGGGTGATGAACATCCTGCAAAGAGGATCTGCATCCATGGCAAGACTGAATAAGATCTTTCATACTACGCCTGAGATTATAAATGATTCAGCAATAGTTAATTGGAATCTGACAAAAGTTATAGGAGAGGTTGAAATAAATAATCTTAGCTTTTCCTATCCTGGGCAAACACAGGATGCCCTTTCAAATATCACTATCCGTGTTCCAAAAGGAAAAACCTTAGCCATTGTTGGCAAAACAGGGGCAGGAAAAACAACCTTGGTTAATTTACTAATACGTCTTTTTGATAGTAAAAAAGGAGCAATAAAGATAGATGGCCATGATATTCAGGAATACCCATTAGAGGTGCTTCGACGTGACATCGGCTATGTTCCACAGGATAATTTTTTGTTTTCCACAACGATTAAGGAAAACATCGGCTTCGGTATCGATTCCTATACGATGGAGGAAGTAGAACAAGCAGCTAAGGATGCTCAAATATTAGAAAATATTAAGGATTTTCCTAGCCAATTTGATACCATGGTCGGAGAAAGAGGAATATCATTATCAGGAGGACAGAAGCAACGTGTTTCTATTGCACGAGCGCTTATTAAAAATCCTAGTATTTTAATATTAGATGACAGTTTATCTGCCGTTGATACGAAAACAGAGGAAGCTATCCTAAATAGATTTCGACATATTATGAAAAATAGAACCAGTATTATTATTTCACACCGTATCTCAACCATTAAAGATGCAAATGAAATCATCTTTATTGAGGATGGTAAAATAATAGAAAGAGGGACACACCAAGAGTTACTTGATCTTCAAGGAGCCTATTATAATCTGTACCAAAAGCAGTTATTGGAAGAAATGATAGCAAATCAATAGTAGAAGGAAGGGTGATGTTATGGGCCAACATTTTCATGATGAAGAAGCATTGGGTAAAGTTTACGATTACCGTTTAATGAAGCGCTTAATGAAATACGCTAATCCATATAAATGGCTTATTCTTTTGTCCATTGGGCTCCTATTGATTATTACTATTACAGAATTAGCCCAACCCTATTTAATTAAGGTGGCAATTGATGATTATATCAATGGAATCCATGAACCTATGGTTACATTTGAAGCCGATCAATCCCCAATAAAAGGGACAATTTATCAAGAAAAAATATTTGTTAGAGAACATGATTTAGTTGAAGATATACCCTCTTCTACTCAGCGATATCAAATAGTAGACATTAACAATCAGTATTATTTAATTACAGGATTCATTCCAAAAGGGAACACTTACGAGCTAAATACAACTGATGGGAAAACAAGCATCTCTTCAGGAGGAACGGAATTTACTGCTGTAGTTCTTACAGATACGGAGCTTCAACACTTCCGTGAAAGGGAAATTACTTCATTATATCGTATTGGAGGCTTTTTCTTTGGTCTATTAACCATTGGATTTGTTTTAAACTATATTCAAACATATGTATTACAATATACAGGACAAAAAATCATCTTTCATATTCGCCAGGAATTATTTTCTCATTTACAGACATTATCTCTTTCCTTTTTTGATAAAAATCCCGTTGGTCGTCTAGTTACAAGGGTAACCAACGATACCGAAGCGTTAAATGAAATGTATACCAATGTATTAGTTAATTTATTCAAGGATCTCTTTATTATTTTAGGAATTATTATTGTTATGCTCCAGTTAAATGTAACACTTGCTCTTATCAGCTTTATCTCTCTACCTTTAATCATTATAACTTCATTAATCTATAAACGATTGGCTAGAGAATCCTTTCGATTAGTTAGAACAAGATTGGCTCGCATTAATTCTACACTAAATGAAAATATTTCTGGTATAAGAATTGTTCATATTTTTCACCGACATAAGCAGCAGTTCAATCTTTTTGATCAAATTAATACTTCTCATTATGAGGCGAATTATAAAGAGCTTAAGACTTCTGCTGTCTTTCGACCATCGATGGATTTTATCTACTCTTTTTCTTTAACCTTGTTGATTTGGTTTGGAGGACATCATGTCCTTTCAGGTGCAATAGAGTTTGGAATACTGTATGCCTTTATCGATTATATTCGTCGTTTTTTCCAACCGATTAATGATCTAACGGAAAAATATACAATTATGCAGTCTGCAATGGCTTCATCAGAGCGTATCTTTCAGCTTATGGACCAAGATGAAGTAATTCCTAATCCAAAACTGCCCACTTCATTGCAAAAAGTAACAGGAAAAATAGAATTTGAGCATGTATGGTTTGCATACCAAGCGGAAAATTGGGTGCTTAAGGATGTCAGTTTTACGATTCATCCTGGGGAAATGATTGCCTTTGTTGGAGCAACGGGAGCAGGAAAAAGCTCTATTATCAATTTATTAGGGCGCTTTTATGATATTCAAAAGGGAACAATAAAAATTGACGGAATCAATATTAAAACGATGGATAAGCGTGAGCTACGAAGAAATATAGGAATTGTACTTCAGGATGTTTTCTTGTTTACTGGAGACATTAAATCAAATATCCGTTTAAATAAGCATTCTATTTCGGATAGTGAAATTAAACAGGTCGCTCATTATGTCAATGCTGACCATTTTATTGATAAACTACCGAATAACTATGAGGAAGAGGTACAAGAAAGAGGCTCGACTCTTTCTCAAGGACAAAGGCAGCTTCTTGCTTTTGCTAGAACCCTGGCATTTGACCCTTCTATTCTTATATTAGATGAAGCAACAGCTAATATTGATACAGAAACAGAAATTTTGATACAGGATGCACTAAATAAATTAATCAGAGGGAGAACAACAATCGTTGTTGCCCATCGACTATCCACTATACAACATGCAGATAAAATCATTGTCTTGCATAAAGGTGAAATAAAGGAAATAGGAAATCATCAAGCTTTACTAGCAAAAGGTGGCTTATATTATACCTTATATCAGCTTCAATACAAGGATGATTTTGACAAAGAAAGCCAGCACAATCAAGTAAAAACATCGTTAATGCAATAGCTTTTCTATTTTTTTATGTAGTTGTTTGTCTAACATGTCATCTTTATCGTTATACAATGCCTCTTCTAGAATCTCTTCGAGCTCCATTTGAAGAGATTCTGCTTCTTTAAAAGGGTAGTCCTGTTTATGAAAGGTCATCATTAATAGATTAGCAAGTTCGGATACCTGTTCAAAATAGATTGTTTGTTTTTTTATCGTATTTCTATTATCATAAACAATTTCCTGTATCTTTTTTTTAACCTGATGAAATAACTCATTATGCTGACAGGTCGGACAGCTATATACAGGGACATTTCTAATCTCTAGCTTCTTAAAATACAAGGTTCTAAGCGTCACTTCCATATCCTTACCACATGTACAAGTTTTAAACATAATAGACCCTTCCTTCCTTAGCAGGATTCTACTTACGATTGTATATGAAAAGCAACCGTTTGTGCTTAGTAACTTACTGGTATTCAGGGAATCTTATGTTAATTGCAAAGACCAAGCCCATTTTATTCTGTTTAATAACATTTTTTTATGTTGGGCCATAGACTATATGGAAATCACCATTAGGAGGTTAACGGTTGATGTATAGCTATGGTTCCCATAATCCTATAGAAAACTGGTTTAAAAATTATCAGCAATTTTTGGATGATTTACTATTCGCCATTGCCGATGAAAGAGCAGCAATTGACTTTTATCAACGTTTATATGAAATTGCCCCTACAGAAATGGCACAATACAGCTTAGAAGCAGCTCTAAATGACGAGAAAAAACATGATAAACAGCTTACTTTTCTTTATAAAAAGCTTACAGGACAAGAACCTGATGTGAAAGTAGAAAAAGTAACCTTCCATCATTTTTATGATGGCCTAGAAAAAGCCTTTATAGATGAAGTAGAAGCTTATGAATTCTATAAGGATATGGCTCAAAATGCCAAATGCCAAAGTATTCGTGATCTTCTTTATACGATACAGCATGACGAAATCGAACACGCTACTTTATTTAACTGGGTACACTGTGAGCTGAGATAAAAAACTTCTAAGAAAAACTATATTATACCTCTTGTAAAGAACAGGTTAAAAAAAGGTCTGTTGCAAAACGAACTGAATAGTTCGTAGAGCAGCAGCTTCTTTTTTTATGTATAAGATAAAAAAAAAGCTTGATACTATATCATAAGTAGCACGGGAGAAGAATATAAAAAAAGGAGGTGAAATACTATGGGAAAGAAGAATAAGAACATAGACGTTGTAGAGGGACCTAGTAAACCCTCTAAGGTAACTGATAAAGATCAGGAATGGCATGCTGTAAGCAGTGATGATGAAGAAGCATATATAAATGAAAAGGATCAATTGTATAAAGATTAATCTTCTATAATTGATATAATTTTCTAACTATTATAAAATATAAATGAGTAACGAGTATGTAAAAAATGGGAGGGGAATTTATATGAAATATGAAATTTTGGGAACGACAATGCAAGCATTAAAGATTGAACTAGAAACTCGAGAACGTCTTTATACTGAATCTGGAGCCATGACTTGGATGAGCGACAATATTAAAATGGATACGAATTTCAAGGGTGGTCTATTTAAATCTCTTGGAAGAGCTTTAAGTGGTGAAAGCTTAACCCTTACTGTTTTTGAGTCTCAAGGAGGTTCAGGCAATATTGGGTTCACCCCTACTGCGCCTGGAAAGATTATCCCTCTACAAATCACTCCACAGCAGTCATATATTTTACAGAAGGATGCCTTTATGGTAGCCGAAGAAAGTGTTGAGTTATCCATCTTCTTTCAAAAGAAATTAGGAACTGGATTTTTCGGAGGAGAAGGCTTCATCATGCAGAAGCTGGATGGAAAT
>JAENYW010000043.1 GCA_016841555.1 Tepidibacillus decaturensis | reverse complement strand
CTTCTACTTAACCCTTCTTCAATAGCAATTTGAACGATTTTCTCTGTTTGTTCGATTGATTTAGCATGTTCCCCTGCCTGAATAATATATGACCTAGTATCAAAATCAGATAATGCTTTTTTTATTCCCTCTAAATATAACGGAGCAACATGATGATCCGTTATGATTAATATTTTATTTTTTTCATCAATTCCTACCTGCTTTAGATAATCTGCTAATTGAAGATGAATACCAGCACCTATTATCAATGGATATGTACGTTGGTTGGTATGAACTATCATTTTTTTCATATTAATAACCCTCAACCTGTTTCATATAGCTTTGATATTGATTCTTTATTTCCTGATAGGAATCCCCTGAGAATTTTTCAAAGAATGCGTGGGCAATTTCCCAGGAAACCACATGCTCAGCAACAATACTTGCAGCAGGTACTGCACAAGCGTCTGATCTTTCGATACTGGCTTCATAAGTATCCTTCGTATCAATGTCTATACTTTGAAGTGGCTTGTATAGGGTAGGAATAGGCTTCATAACTCCTCGGATAATGATTGGCTCACCAGTAGTCATTCCACCCTCAATACCGCCAGCACGATTCGTTACACGCATAAATCCTTTTTCTTCACTCCAAGCTATTTCGTCATGCACTTGAGAGCCTGACAAATTAGCTGCTTCAAAGCCAATACCTATTTCAACCCCTTTAAAGGCTTGGATACTAAGCATCGATTGAGCTAACCTAGCATCTAATTTTCGATCCCAATGAACATGACTGCCCAATCCTACAGGAAGTCCTAACACAACAACTTCAACAACACCGCCTAAGGTGTCTCCATCATTTTTTGCCTTATCTATTTCCTTCTTCATTTGTTCTGTTTTTTCGTTCTCTATACATCGAACTTCTGATTGATCAATGCGACTTGATAACTGTTCCAATGGCATTGAAGCCAATTGATAAAACCCTTTTGATTGAATCCCACCAATATTTGTTACATGACTGAGCATGTGAATACCAAAGGGTGTTAATAATTGCTTAGCTAATGAGCCAACAGCAACACGTATTGCAGTCTCACGTGCACTTGATCTTTCTAAAATATTACGAAGATCACGATGATTATATTTTATCCCACCGTTTAAATCAGCATGTCCTGGTCTAGGTCTTGATACCCTTTTATTTTCATTTTCATCGTCCGCATCCACACTCATGATGTCCTGCCAGTGCTTAAAATCCTTATTTTCAATCACCAATGTAATAGGAGCACCTGTTGTTTTACCAAAACGAATACCACTTAGTATCTTTACTTGATCTTTTTCGATCTGCATTCTTCTTCCTCTACCATATCCTTGCTGTCTATTTCTCAATGCTTGATTAATCTTTTCTATTGAAATATCAAACCCACTAGGAATCCCTTCAATTATTGCTGTAAGCTGTGGGCCATGAGATTCGCCGGAATCTAAGAACCTCATAATCCTTCCCCCCTTTAAACTATTAAAATACATTATATTATAAAACACATGGTTTTCCTATATAAATTTTATGTATGAAAGGTACACGAAAAAATTAAGCCTGTGTTAGCATTCTACTAATACAGACTTAATCCAGAAATAACCAATCGCTTATCATTAATAACATCTTACTTTTGAAATTGTTCTAACCCATAAACTACTTCTAGGTTATGAACTGCTTTTTCCGTGAGAACATTAGGGTCTATTCCTAATAGCTGTGTACATTCGTCTTTTGATAATAAGCCTCGATAATACGCTTCTATAATCATAGATTTATCCATACAATACCCCCAATAATATTCTGTAGTATTAGTATGGGATAAATAAACTATTAATATACACATTCTCAGCTTTTTGTAAGACAATCAAGAAGAAAATTAATTACTTACTTTCCGATAAAAAAAGTTGTCTATCGTTTCTAAATTATACTGTTTAGGATTGAAAATTTGCTCTGTACTTCCAACAAACAAAACCCCATTTGGTTTTAGTGCCCTGCTAAACTTTTGATATAATAGATGCTTTGCTTCTTCCGTAAAATAAATCATAACATTACGACAAATAATTAAATCATAATCCTTTTCAAAGGTATCCGCTAGTAAATCAAGCTTACGAAATGTAACTAATTTCTTTATTTCAGATGTAACATAAAATAACTGATTATCTTGCTTAAAATAACTTATTTTTGTTTTCTCTGGTACCTCTTTTAACGAACGTTCCATATAAATACCCGCTTTTGCTTTTTTCATTGCATTCTCATCAATATCTGTGGCTAAAATATCTGCATGAAGCTTAGGAAAGGACTGGTGTAGAATCATAGATAGTGTATAGGGTTCTTCCCCAGTTGAACAGGCAGAGCTCCAACATTTTATTTTCTTGAGACTTGTTCCAGGCAAATTTGGTATTATTTTCTCTTCGAGTACCTTCCAACGATTTTGATTACGATAAAATTCAGAAACATTAATCGTAATCCGATCCAATACCTCTGCATACATGTTTGAATCTAATTCTATCGCTTGAAAAAAGTCTTTAAACGAATTAAATCCTTTTTTTTCTCGTAATGAAGTTAATCTCCTCTTCATTTGTGCTTCTTTATAGTAGGTTAAATCAATCCCTGTTCTTGCTTTAAAGCTTTTAACAAATTGTTGATAGTCTAGTTCTGAAGTTAGCATAATCTTATCTCCCCATGCTTTTATCATTTTATTCTATATTATAGGATTCTATCTAAAATCATAAAAATCCTTTGCTCTAGCAAAGGTAAAATTCTCCTATATATAGCCTATGACCAATTTGGCTTATCTAAAGCAACAGGCTCTATGATAAAGCAAATTTCTAACAGACGTAAAAAAGCACCGATTGTATAACCGGCACTTTACTTATCTTATATTATTTAAATCCAGCGATTAATATCTTTTTCGTATGTAAAGATTTCTTCTTCATTAAAGAATAAGGAGATTTCTCTTTGAGCATTTTCAACAGAATCTGAACCATGAATAATATTCATACTTAGATTAATACCAAAATCTCCTCTAACGGTACCAGATGCTGCGTCAACAGGATTAGTCGCTCCCATCATATTTCTAGCAGCTTGAACGACGTTTCTTCCTTCCCATACCATTGCAAAAACAGGTCCCGAAGTAATAAACTCAACCAATCCAGTAAAAAAAGGCTTTTCTTTATGCTCTTGATAATGCTTTTCCGCCAACTCCTTGTTGATGATCATTAATTTTGCGCCCATCAATTGAAACCCCTTTTTTTCAAATCTCGATACGATTTCTCCGACAACATTACGTTGTACTCCATCAGGCTTTACCATTAAAAATGTTCTTTCCATCTTATTTCCTCCATATAATCTAGATTATTTTCAAAATATTCAATTACCAACGAAATTTTAACAAACTATAGCGTTCGTTGCAAGCTATAAAAATTAATTAATAGGTTCGTTCTGCAATAAAGTTTCCTATTTCAATTAAGGTTTCCTTCTCATGAATAGTTGGTAAATCAATAATAGCATCCTTTGCCTTTTGTATATAGCGTTGGGCTAATCGCTTCGCAAAATCAATACCTTCTGAATGACGAATAATGTTAATAACCTCATCCATCTGCTCATTTACTTGTCCTTGTAAGTATATTTCTCTTAATACTTCTTTATCCTTTGAACAATGCATGGCATATAAAGCAGGTATTGTAATATTTCCTTGACGCAAATCACTGCCAGCAGGCTTTCCCAATTGCTCTGTTGTAGCTGTAAAATCTAAAATATCATCAACAATTTGAAAAGCCATTCCTACATTATATCCAAATCGATATAGCTTTCGTGCATATGCAGTATCAGCATCACTGGCTAACGCACCAAGCTTGCAAGAAATCGCAATTAATAAGGCAGTTTTTCTTTTAATACGTCTTAAATATTGTTTTAAGGATTGATTCCAATTATTAAAGTCACGAATCTGTTCAATTTCTCCTTCACACATTCGAACAATTGCGTTAGAAAGCGTTTTGTGAATATCAGGATGGTCAAATTCAGTAATTAAGGATAACGCCTGTGCAAAAATGTAATCCCCTGTATACATAGCTATTTTATTATCCCATTTCGCTTTCACAGTCAATTTTCCTCTTCGTTTATCCGCATCATCAATCACATCATCATGAACAAGCGTAGCCATATGAATTAATTCTAAGGCTGTAGCAATCTTTTTTAATTTTTCAAATTCATAATTCCCAAAACGACCTGAAAGCAAAACAAATACAGGTCGAATTCTTTTCCCGCCTGCTTGTAATAATTGATTGGATGATCGATGCAGCACGAGCTGATCAGAAGCAATATTTTTTTCTAATTCCTTTTCAATTTCTTTAATATCTTTTTTCATCTTATAGTAAATATCAACTAATTTCATGAATTTCACCTAATCTATTCAAATATAGTAAAACATTAAACTTCCTGTAACTTAATCTGATTAAAATCAATCATTTCAATGCTAGGTACTGTTTTTAGTACACCAATTTTATAGGCTAGCTGGTAGTAATGCTTTAAGCCTTCTATCTGTTTGTATCCAAAATCATGGGATAACCCACTAAAATATTGATACCAAAAGTCATCTGTCCCACCAAATCTTAATTTTGACTCCTGAATAATAACAGATAATTTCTCTTTACCTATTTTTTTACTATGTAAAAATGCCTCATATATTTGATATAGAAGCGCTGGATACTGTTTAATCACTTCTTTTCGAACAGCCCATACTGCAAATGTCATCCAATGGCTGGTTCTTCTCAACCACTCATCTCCTAAATCAATCATGCGATATTTCTGCGTTAATTCATTATTCATTCCTGCTAAAAGGGCATCATCACCAATTAGTAAAGCTGCATCTGCATTATCCATCATACTGTCCAGTTGTGGTGGCATCGTTATATATTCTGGTTTTCCACCTAAAAATTCTTCCAAGATGATTTTAAGTAGGTTGACAGAGGTTGCAGAAGTATTAGAAAGAGCCACTTTCCCATTTTTAATAGCTTCTAACTCTTTATTAAGAAATAAGCTAATAGATCCAACCGTACCATATGAGCTAACTGATAAATCAGGCAATAACAGATATTTACCTACTTGTTCCGCATAAGCAAACGAGGATATAGGTCCTATATCAATGGTACCTTCTGCCATATGCTTATTTAATTGACTCGGAACCTGCGGAATACATTCCACTTCATCTTTAAATGGTTTTGTATCAAAAAAATGAGAAATTGGCCAAGTATTTGTATATGTAATACGACCTATCCTTAATTTAGTCAATATATTCACTCTCCCCAGCGTTTAAACAAGGAATGCTGAACCCCTAAGGAATCTAATATTTTTCCAACTAAGTGATCCACCAAATGATCGATTGTTTTTGGTTGATGGTAGTATCCAGGCATGGCTGGCAAGATCTTTGCTCCTGCCCTTGAAAGCGTCAGCATATTTTCGATATGAATGGTATTCAATGGGGTTTCTCTAGGAACGACAACTAATTGCTTCCCTTCCTTTAGCATAACATCTGCCGCTCTTTCCAACAGGTTACTAGATGTTCCATTGGCTATTTTAGATAACGTTCCCATTGAACAAGGAACAACAACCATTCCATCAGCTTGATAAGACCCACTTGCAATAGGAGCATTGAAATCTCTTAGTGTATGATAATACAGCTTACCATTTATAGAAGAAAATTTCTCTTGTATTATATCCTCTTTATTTTCTAAAAACCATCCCAATTCCTGTTGAAGCACCTGCCATGCTGCTTCGGTTATCATCAAATGTACGGTATGCCCTAAAGTTAATAATTCCTGCGTTAATCTGACTCCATAGATAGCTCCACTAGCACCAGTAATTCCTACAGCAACTATTTTTACAGCGCTCATTTATATCACCAAATCAATAAGGGTAAAAATAAAAACAATGATACTCAAAATACCATTCATCGTAAAAAAGGCAGTATCTAATTTCGACATATCCTTAGGTGAAATAATAGAATGTTCATAATGTAAAATAAAATTAGCGATAACTGCTCCTACTAAATACCACCAGCTTAATGACGTAACAAAAAAGAGAAGAAATAGACCTATAACAGTTACTCCATGTATTACCCTTGCAATAATCAATGACGCTCTCAAACCAAATTTGGCTGGGATAGAATGCAATCCATTCTTCTGATCAAACTCCATATCCTGTGTAGCATAAAGAATATCGAACGCCACAGTCCATAATGCAACCGTGATAAATAAGATAATAGCTGGCATAGTAATGGCATTAGTTACAGCCACCCAAGCTCCTAAAGGTGCCAAGCCAATTGCAATTCCCAAAATAAAGTGACATGTCCATGTAAACCGCTTTGTATAAGAATATATTACTAAAACAAAAACAGCAATAGGCAAAAGTTTAAAAGCAAGCTCACTTAAATTCCAAGCTGAAATCAATAACAAAAGCACAGAGACAATAATAAAAATCATCACTTCCATCATCTTCAATTTCCCTGCTGGTATGGCACGATTTGAAGTTCGTGGATTTAATTTATCTATTGTTCTGTCAATAAGTCGGTTTAAAGCCATGGCTGTGCTTCGTGCACCAACCATGGCCATTGTAATCCAAAATATTTGACTCCATGTAGGCGGTTGCTGATACACTTCATAGCTCCCAAGTATCATACCAACATAGGCAAAGGGTAAAGCAAAAATTGTATGTTCAAATTTAATCATCTCAAGTATGATTTTTAGTTTATTCAATACCATAAAATCCTTTCACTTCCTATCTATAAGCTTTTTTATATCTGATAACCTATCTATATCATTTTCCCTTACATTTTCAAACAAAAGGGCACATCCCCTACTAGACATTGGAAATTCACCCTGTGATTTCTGTGTTAATTCTCCTTTTTACATCCTATATGAACGGCTGCAATTCCACCAGTCAAGGGATATACCTCCACTTTATCCATACCAACCCTTTGAAAAATATTAGCTAACTCCTGTTGATCAGGAAAATTAGTTAGTGATTCAGGAAGCCATGCATACTGCTCGTAATGTCCCGCAAAAACCTTCCCTAAAATAGGCAGGAGATGATAAAAATAAAAATAATACAGCTTTCTAAATGGTGGCCAATTAGGCTTCGATAATTCCAATGATACTACTTTACCGCCTGGTTTTACCACTCTCAACATTTCAGATAAAACAACTTCAATATCTGGAACGTTTCTTAGTGCAAAACCAATGGTTGCATAATCAAACGTACTATCTGAAAAGGGAAGCTCCATTGCGTTCCCTTGAATAAGCTCTATCTGCTTGTCCAGTCCCTTATCTCTTACTTTTTTTATTCCTACCTCAAGCATATTCTGACTAAAATCCAACCCTACAACGGAGCCTGTTTCTGAAGCTTTTGCTAACGCTATCGTCCAATCAGCAGTACCACATGCTACATCGAGTGCTGTATTTCCTTTACTTACATTCATCTTTTTCATCGTAAAATCCCGCCAGGATTTATGTCTTCTAAAGCTAAGCAGGGTATTCATAAAATCATAGCGATGGGCAATATTTTCAAAAACGGAATGAACAAATTCCTCTTTCTTTTTTCCTTTTATATACGTTGTCTTCCCCACTTACTTCCCTCCATTGATAAACCAATCTTTTACTTATTACATCCAGTTAAATATTAGCTGGTGCTTTCTTCTGAAGCAAGTCTTCTTTATTATATTCTGAATTTTGTAACGTCTGAGTATAATGATTAAGAATAAAGTAAAGCTCCGTTTTAATGAAAGGATCTTCTAAGTCATTGATCATCTGGTTTAACCTAACATAGATACTCTGCATCATCTCTTCTATTTTTCTCTGAATCTTGTACTTATGAAAAAGCTTCTTGTATTTCATCTGTTTATCCGTTGAAAGGGAAAAAGTCATTATCTCTTCCTTCTCATCCTTACTTGCGTAATGATTAATAAGATAATAAGAATAGTGATGTTGATTTATTTCATTCGCTTGTAATTCTTCTGCTACATACAAAAGGAATATCATATCTTCAATAATCGTTCTCCAATTCTCTTTTTCCTTCTGTGATTGCAATTCATCTAGAAATTGAGTATACAAATTGCTTTCCCTAACCTTAAGCAGCTGAATATATTGCTGAATAGAATCAAAACCTTGTCCACTATTCTCAGTATACAGATTCATTTTTGCAATATTAATATTTCTTATCCCTTTTGAAAATTTTTTTACCCCTTCAATTAAATTCTTTTTGGAAAGGAGGAAATAGTATATACTACTGTAATAATCGCCAGCTAATATAGAAAGCTGTCGACCTCGCACTTTGTTAACACTATTTTCCTTTTGTGTTGTAACCGATTCATGAACATCAAGTCCCATCTGAATCAAACCAGCAGTTACACCGTAACTTTTACGCAAATCCTGTGGAACAGATACATAATAAAGAAAAATATTTAATAATTGCAATCGCAAAAAAGCTGGTTCAGGAACTGTTACATATTTTTCAATAAACAAATGCTTTGATAGGTTTTCTATCTCTAATACCATATCATCCATTTCAAAACGAAAGGAACTATGAGTTTTTGTCATCTAATAATCCCCCAGAATAAAGAATACTATGAAAAGTCATCTATACGCACTCAAGTATACCACAATTATGGGTTAGGTAACAGAATTTATCCATACACAATTACCTTTTCATCTATTCACATACTATTCTGGTTTAAACATCTTCCCGTAATTCAAACCAAAATATTGTTCTAAGAAATCCTTATACATCATAGAGGCTTTAAGTTCCATACTTGGGTTACTCTTTATATCTTCTCTATTGGCAGATACCGCAATAAATATTTTATCATCAATAAATACTCGGAGTAAGACTTCCTTTACATTTGTTGTTTGTATTAAACTCTTTTGTATCACTGTAAATAAATCTTTATACATAACATTTGTATTCAAATCAGCGTCCTGAATTGAAAAATCAACAGCAATCATATCATGCTCCAAGATTACTTTTTTTATTGGTATTTCTATTGAAAATGCAGCGACAAAATCAACAAGGTTATCTTCTGTAAGATGAATATCCTTCTGCCAATGAAAAACAGGAAAATCCTGTTTAAATGTTGATAACTGCATTGGTATCAAAGAAATCATAAACGCAATAATGACAGAAAGGATAATTGCAGCTAACATTCCATTTGAAATATATCTCTTTCCTAGCATTTTTACACACCTCCAATACATTGTACAAAAAAAACAAGCCGTCTATTCCAGCTTGTTCAAAAAAACATAAATTTTTCTCTTCAATCACTTATAGGTTTTACTATTCCGTATCTACGGGCCCATAAGCAGTTAAAATCTCAGCTTTCCCACGCACTTTAATTGCAGAGGTATGGTCAGTAAACTGTGCAATCATAACCTCTCCACGATCTAATTTTTCTATATGATGAAACCTTGTATCTTCTCCTCTAGTTAAACCGATAACATTAACACCATTATCCTTTGCTTTTATCACAACAAATCCGTTATTCCCTTGTGAAGACATCATATTACCTCCTTTTTTACAAGCTTCAAATCGCTATGTATAAGATTGGATCAATCATTATGTATGTAATTATACGCATATGAAATCCCTGATTTCAATACATAGCTCATTAATTAATGTTTAATAATTATAAAATATCTTTACCCCATCACTATTCTTATCTCCTATTTTTTCTAATAATGCTTTCGTAAAGCCTTCTAGTCTATAATTGTTGATTTCCGATAAATCAATCCATTTATATTCTTGTGCTTCTTCATTCAATCTTACTTCATATGAATCCGTTTTACACACATAATCAATAAAAATAAAGTGTTTTTTCTCATGAAAAGTATCGCTATAAATACTTTCTTTTAAGCCTATTAATTTAATGTCATAAATTTCTAATCCAGTTTCTTCTAATATTTCTCTTCTTAAAGCATCTTCCATTTCTTCACCCAATTCAATGTGCCCTCCAGGGATTACATATTTACCATCCCATTTATGCGTTTTACAAAGCAGTATTTTATTATCAGGATTAAAAATGACAGCACCAACAGTTGGTTCAGGATATTTCATCGCTTTACTCCTTTCATGAATAGGTTAAATCTATACATACTCTAAACGCCTTCTTAGAACTACTTTATATTAACCTCATTATTATAGGTAATTTCTACCCAGAGATTAACTCCTCCTGTTCAGATAACCATTATTCAGTCCTCCTTCTATGTCCACAAAACCTTTTATATTTACACATTGCCCATCTTACTAATCTTCTTTCTACAAAATTTAAAGAATACTTAATCGCTTGACATTATATCTTCCAAAAATAATTTGTCCTTACGATAGGATTTATGTTCTGCTATCATATCAACACCCTGTTTTCTTGTGAATTTCTAATGCTTTTATCTTATCTCGAATTTAGTCTTTTGAGGATGTAGTTCTAGCATACAGATTCAAACCAATTTAACTTTGGATATGCTTATTCGCTACCATCTACCAATTAATTAAGAACAGAATAAATATCCGGCATCGAGAACCCATCGCCATAGCTCATAAAAACTTCAAATTTCTCTTCATTTCCATCTTGAATACGATATACAAATCTATTTATCTCATGGCTGTAATCAAAATTAACAATCTCTGTTTTGCTGAGATCATATTGTCGGTAATGTTCTATGAGGCGGTTAGCTTCATCTAAAAAATAATCAGGCCCGCCATCGATAGAAAGCCATTGTGAAAGTTTAGCTGCTTCTCCTTCCAACAGATAATTTAAGTAAGTTTCAACCGATCTGCGGCTTTGCTTTCCATATTGGGATAGTGGGCAGAAAAATCGCGGGTCATCTTCTTGAAATATAATGAATAAAGGTACGATCCGCTCCCCGTTAGGTCCGTTTCCTACGATGTCACATTGATAACCTTCCTGCATGTAATCTTCTGAACGCAGGTTAGTAATAGCTAACGTTTGTCTGTTAAACAAAAGGTCAAACATCTCTATCCCATCTTCATCATTTACCAAATCCAACCCGTTCTTGATGGCATCGATATATAGTTGAGCCATGCTTTGCGCAGTATCAAGCTGGTTTTGCCGATAAGATTCCATTACGGCGGCTTTATCAAGTGTGTCATTTACAATAAACTCGTGTTCCACTTGAGGGAGCGTTATTTTAGGATTGACAATAGGTGCCTTTTGTGAGGCATTCCCTGATGGGGATGCTGTTGTTTGATTAGGGTCGGCGTTACATCCCGCTAAAAGCAATATAATCATGATTACAGTCAAAGTACATTTAAGTTTCATTTTCATATACCTCCCTCTGAAAATATTAAAGTGATTCTGCTGGACTTCGGGTGAGTGAAGCTACTCATTTGCAAATCTCGAATATTCATAGCTCCAATATGCGTATTTTTACGGTTAGCGAAAGGTGTATATCGCTGAATAGGCTTCTCTGCTAAGGTGAATTTACTTCTTCGAACTTTCTTCATATTCTTCGAGCGACCAAGGGTGTTAGTCCGTAGCTGGGATATTTTGTGATCAAATGTCAAATGCCATCCTGTTTAACTAATCAAAAATTGCTTCTTTTTTAGGGTCTTTGATGAATTGAATATTCTAAACCAGTTTGAGAAATTGCTTGAATTTGTTGTGCCCATTCTAACCATTTATTTTTCATTAACACTCCTCCAGTTTTTGTTTAGACATAATGATATGTAAAATGTAGTTCTATGGAGATTTCTATTAATAAGGAAGAATCTGATAGAAAAAGATATTGCATATGATTTCTGATAACGTTGGAGCGGGTGTAAGCCGCGCCAACGATAAGCATAATGGAGCCAAGCGACATTTCACTTAACGAAAGACGAATTCACGACCTTGACGAGCTTGGCGCCTCAGCGACAAGTTGGCAGGACTTTTGCAAAGCTCCACCGCAAAAGGCGTGACAATAGGCAATGTCTGTGAATTCGAAGTTAAGCGATGACTGGTTACTCGTTACTCTATTCGGCTTCTTTTTCTAATACTATATAATTTGAATATTCCTTTTGATAATTTCTATTCATATTAGTCATATGTTTATTCATATAGGCTGAACTAATCTCTTCTGGTGAAATCTTATAGCGTAACAAGGTGTCAGTTAAATACATATAGACATCTGCAAATTCTTCAACAAATTTGCTTCGTACTTCTTCATTTTCCAATATTTCATGTTCTTTTTTCTTTTTTATGATGGCTATTACTTCACCTATTTCTTCAATCATCCATAACAAACTTGATTTACCATATGATGGCTCCATTGGTGACCACTTTTCTTTATTCAGTTCCCATAATTCCATTTGCATTTCCATCATTTCTGATATTTTCAAATCATTCACAGTTACACTCTCCAATTTTTATTATTAAAGCTCAAAGCTTCTATTTTTAATCTACTATCTAAACTGATAACCAACAATCACAAACGAACTTTATAGATAAAAATATAATAATTAAAACTCAATTTCTTCCATATCGTTATTAATAGCATATCGAACTCTCTCTGAAAAATTATAAAATCCTATGGCAATTCTATCAAGGAACGATGAAAATCCTACACAGATGGTAGAATAACAGAGACTCGACATTACCAATTACATTTTGATTTCTAATGTTAGAAGTACGGAAGCAAATTTTCTTGAAGAGTCCAGTGCGGTAATTTCGCATGCTGGGGTCTGTGCGCGGGACGCTGGGTAACTGGCGTTCACTACCGTGACAGCGAAAACTGGTTATAGTAATATAGTTAGGCTATAAAGATTAAATAAAACCAAATCTTTGTGGAAATTTACATACCGGATTTTGATAATAGAATCACTTCAATCTAATAGGGTTAAGTCGTGCTGTTTTTCGCTTGTTTAGATGGTATAATTTTACTATATGCTTCTATACTTGTATTTTATTTGACGATGAGGATGATTTAATCCCCATAATAGATGACCGCGGCTTCGTCCAACATGGTGTACAACGCTCTTTCTGCTAAGAGGTTTTATTGTGTGTGGCTTCTTATACACCACTATATGTTATAAGAAGTGGCGACGTCTTTTCCTATAGTCACACATAAAAATATATTTATTAAATAATTGTTTAATTTTTAGCAATAAACATTCCATATTCCTTAGGGATATGTATAATTCCATTATCATCTTTCTTTTGCTGAAAAATGTTAAATAAATTATTTCTATCTAAATCTTTTACATCAGCAATCGAAGAAAGTGAAAATAAATAATCAAGCAAATCATTAATATCAGTGATTTTAAAACTATCAATATAGTTCAATTTCTGAACAGATGAGAACTCTTTTTTTAAAATCTCAACACCATTTTGTAATGTAAAAGTTCCTTTTGTTTTTATATGAATCCCTTGTTCAGCTAATGTAACATTGAAAAAATTGTTAATTCCATTTTCACCAAATGTAGCACAATAAAAAATACCTTCTGATTTCAATACACGTCGAACTTCTTTTATTGCTTGTCGCACATTAGAGACATGATAAAGCATCATATTTGCAATAACAAAATCAAACTCGTTTTCGTTGTATGGAATGTTCATAATATCAATCTGTTTATAAACAACATTTGAATGTTCTCCAACGTTCTTTTTAGCTTCCTCAAGCATACCATTTGAAAAATCGGATAAAACAAGTAAGCTGCCACTACCAATGGTGTTTATATTACCACTCCACATTTCACCTGTTCCACAGCCAAGTTCAAGGATTTTACAGCCTCTGTAAAATTTATAGTTCTCAAAAATCCAAGTCCCAAATCCTTGTTTGTTCGTACTATATTTATCATGAAGAGAGATTCTCGTTTCAAGATGCTGAGCTGTTTGGTATTGTTTTTTTATTGTTTGGGTGTCCTGCATTTTATTCAATTCTACCCACTCCTACGATTTCTTTGTGTAGACTTCCGTTACGTTAACAACGTCGTCATCTGTTCTTTGTCTGTTTCCAGACTACGATTTACGAGGCTGAATATACTTCAGGGATTACGGTCTCCCCTATGGCCTATATGGTTTTCTGTGTACACTTCACCTAGCAGTTACCTGTGTCGGCGCAACACGCTATAGGGGTGGTTGGTTAGACCTTACCCCACAAGGACTTTCACCTTGCAAGAAGAAACCAAGCTTCGCTTGGCGTACTAACGTTTCCGTCGTATCCCTGATGCCATTGAGCTTACAAGGAGTTGCTAATGTCCAGCCAGACTTGGCGGACTAATGCAACGACTGACTCGGTTAGCGAAGAGTGTGTGTCGCTGAATATGCTTCATTGCTAAGGCGAATTTACTTCACCGAGCTATCTTCATATTCTTCGAGCGACCAAGGAGGTTAGCCCGCAGCGGTGATATTTTGTTCGTATTATAGGTACATAACCAGTTCAATCTGCTATGTACCT
>JAENYW010000042.1 GCA_016841555.1 Tepidibacillus decaturensis | reverse complement strand
TTGTTGAACTTGTTGGGAAGGAAGAAAAGTATCCGAGGCAGTTATCTGGGGGACAGCAGCAAAGAGTTGCTTTAGCAAGAGCATTAGTTGTTGAACCCAAAATTCTCTTATTAGATGAACCACTTAGTGCGTTGGATGCAAAAATTCGTAAAAATTTAAGATTACAAATACGAAAAATACAAAAAGAGCTTCAGATTACAACAATATTTGTTACACATGATCAGGAAGAGGCGCTTATTGTTTCCGATCGAATTTTTCTAATGGATAAAGGAGCGTTCTCTCAAATCGGTACGCCAGAAGAAATCTATACTTCGCCAAAAAATGAATTTGTAGCTGGATTTATGGGGAACTATAATGTATTGAAAAAAGAAGCGCTTCATCATATGATAAATAATAGAGTAGTAGATGTGCAAGGAAATGTTTTTGCTATAAGACCTGAAGCAATTATACTTCATTCAGAAGAGGCAGAAAACGAAAAAGATGGATTCCAATTACACGGGATTATTCAGGATATGATTGTCCTTGGTAATATTTTAAGATATCAAATAGAAGCGAACCAACACACGATTACAGTGGATATTCTTAACAGAGAGCAAGTATCGCCGTTTAAAAAGGATCAAAGAGTAAATCTCTTTATTCCTCTTAAGGAATTAAAAAAACTAGCTTAAGGGGGAGGTAACTTGTCATTCTTAGCAGAAGAACGAAAAAAAATTATTTTAGAAACTCTTGAGCAGAAGCAAAAGGTGACGGTTAGAAGTCTTTCATCTACTTTTCAAGTTTCTACAGAAACGATAAGAAGAGATTTGGACGATCTAGAAAGCCAAGGGAAACTAAAAAAAGTTCATGGTGGAGCAATTAAAATTTCTTTTCAGGGTCAAGAACCACCGCATAAGCAAAGGGAAAAAATTCATCTTGAAGAAAAAATAGAAATTGGAAGAGCTGCTTCCAATCTGGTGAAGGATAATGAAATTATTGCGTTGGATGTTGGGACAACCACCATGCAGCTGATTCCTTATTTAAAGGATAAAAATAATCTTACGATTGTGGTTAATTCCGTTCCAGCATTAAATCTTTTGCTAGAATATAAAAATAATAATATGTTTTCGGGAAAGGTTATTTATCTAGGAGGAGAAGTTAATCCCTATCAAATGTCGTCCTTTGGGCCAGTTACCGAAAAAATACTGAACGAATTTTATTTTGATAAAGCGTTTATCGCTGTTGGCGGCATTTCCTTAGAGCATGGACTAACAGGCTATGATATACATGAAGGATCCTTATCTAAAAAAATCATCGAGCATTCTAAAGAAGTTATTGTTGTAGCAGATCATTCAAAGGTAGGAGTTAGAAATTTCTATAAGATCGCCGATATGGAGCACATTCATGTGATTGTTTGTGATAAAGAAGCACCTAATGAATGGAAGAATGAACTAGATCATCATGATATTACTTGGTTAACGCCATAATTATCGCTATTTTAGCATTAGGTATTGCGTAAAAGATAACAATAATTTACTATAAATATCATAAAAGTTAATCATTTGACACAACTAAAGTTGGGTTATGTAAGAAAAAGGCAAACCTATCCAAAAGGTAGGGACGCAAAGCCGTGGGTCTAAAGTCAGTAGCTTCTGATTATGATTGCCAGGTTACCTTAAACATCATGAAAAGTATGGTAACCTTGTGCAGAACAATCTGTTTTTGTGCAAGGTTATTTTTTATCATATTTTTTTGAAAAAATTTAAAAAGAAAGGACATTACAAATGAAAATAGTTGGAATTGAAGATTTATCAGCAGAAGAATTAAATCGTGAACTAGAAAGAGGAGGAGAATTTGTTGTTTTCCAGTATGTAATTTCTATTTTAATTTTAACCTTTAGGCGTTCTTCTAATATTCATTTTATTAGAGAAGGAGAAAGCAAATTATTAAAGAGTTTACCATTTTCAATTATTACACTTTTCTTTGGTTGGTGGGGGATACCTTGGGGGCCAGTTTATTCTATTGGCTCGTTAGTAACAAATTTACGTGGAGGAAAAGTTGTTACTCAAGATGTGATAGCTTCGCTTAATCAAAATAATTTAAATGAAACTGCGGTTTCTGAAATGTAAATAAGAGGCATCATCCTAATTTTGATATATTAAATGATCTTTGGAGAAGAGTTTGTTGGAGGACTTACGATTTATATTTATCTCTAAATAACATTAATTAAGTGATATAATTGAAATTAAAGAATTTTTTTAATTTATTGGGGTGAAATAATGAGCGAGGATCAAGATAAACATAGAAGAAAGCTTAAAGTTATCCAATTTGATAAAAATAAAGATACATTAATAGAAACAGTACAGTCTAAAGAAACCTTTGATGATGTTGGTGGGCTGGAAGATATAAAGAAAAAAATAAATATGAACTTCATTTTACCATTAAAAAACCCGGATATTTTTAAAGCTTATGGAAAAGAAGCTGGGGGAAGTATGTTGTTATATGGTCCTCCTGGGTGTGGGAAGACCTTTTTAGCAAAGGCAGTAGCAGGTGAAATAGACGCTAATTTTTTACATTTAGAATTACAGGCTATACTATCTATGTATGTTGGGGAAAGCGAACATAATCTTCATGATGTATTTGAAAAAGCAAGGGCTGAAGCACCATGTATTCTATTTATTGATGAATTGGATGCTATAGGTGGAAGTAGACATAAAATGGGACAACACCATGAAAGAATGTTAGTAAATCAACTACTGATAGAATTAGATGGTCTTGACTCACATAATAAAGGTGTCTATGTTATAGGAGCGACAAACACACCATGGTATTTAGATCCGGCAATTCGAAGACCAGGTAGATTCAACCATTTAATTTTTGTCCCACCACCAAATAAAGAAGAGAGAAAGCTTATTCTTTCATTGAAATTACAAGATAAGCCTCAAAATAGTCTTGATATAGATAGTATAGCAAAAAAAGCCCAACATTTTTCTGGCGCTGACTTGGAACAACTAGTAAATGATTCAATCGAAATGGTATTGCAAAGATCAATGGAAAAAGGAGAGCTTCAGTCCTTATCAAACGATGACTTTAAAACTGCATTAAAGTATAGAAACCCTACTACATTAGAATGGTTTTCAACAGCTAAGAACTACGCTACATTTAGTGATGTAAATAAGGATTACCAAAATGTACTAAACTATATTAAAGAAAATGGTATAAAATAGGGGTTGTATAAAATGGAAGCAGAAATGCAATTAACTCATTTTAATAGAATTCTGCAACTTATAGGATGGAATCGGTACAATGAAGCAATAAAGGAAGCAGAACAATATATACAAGCTTATCCTAATGATGCCGATGGATTTTCCATTCTTGCTAAAATTTATTCTGAAAAGGATGATTATAATAAAGCACTTTATTGGGTGAATGAGGCATTTAAAATTGATTATGAAAACTATCTAGCATGGCAAGTTAAAATAAATGTATTCTATGAAAAAGAAGAGTGGAATAAATTAAAAGAGCTGTTAGAAGATGCACTTACTCTTTATTCACAAGACAGTTATTTATATTTTATACAAGGAAATGTTCTTATAAGAGAATTAAAATATCATGAAGCAAAGGAAAATTTTGATAAGGCTTTAGAATTGGATCCTGATCATGCAGTATATTTGGCTAATTATAGTTATCTGTTAACGATTTTAGGAAATTATGATGAATCAAAAAAAGTTGAAAAGCAAGCATTGTCGCTCGATGTAGAAAATTCTATAGCTTTTATGTATTTATCATGGGCAGCTAGCAAAAGAAATGAGTATGAAAAAGCTAAACAATATTTAGAAAATGCAATTCGTATTAACCCTGATAATCCACAAATTAGAAAGGAATACCTTGAGGTACTTCAGAAGCAATATAAAATTTATCAAATTATACTATTTCCAAGTAGAATAACCAATATTAACAGATGGGCTTTGTTTTTTATCTGGCTATTACTTTGGGTGCTATTTAAACCTTTTATAATACTCTTTATTGTTTTATACGCATTAATTCATTTAACTACAAAACTAATTGTTCATGTGAAAGTATTTGGATGGAATTTTTACAAAAAGTAAATAATAGATATAATTTTTATCATTAGAAAGCACTATAGAAGAAGAAAAATAACAAGACCAAATCAACTGTAAAGATGATTTGATCTTGTTATTTTTTCGATAAAAGCACGTGAAGCCATTCCATACAACTCCCTATAAAACATGGTATAATAGATAAAAATAAGTTATTTGTTTTTAGTATAGATTATATGAAAGGGAGTGTAAAAGAATGCTTTACGTCAAACCTAGTCAGGAATGGATTGACCATGTATTGGCTGAGGACATTATAACAGAAAAAGGGAAATTATTATTATCAAAAGAACATGTGCTAACCAATGATGATTTACAATTACTTGCAGAGTGGAATATTGAATATATGGTTGTTAAAGATGTGAAGAATCATTTTGAGCCAGTAATAAATGAGCTTTACAATAGCTGTATGGTAACCATTCAAAATATATTTACATCTGCTACAAATAATGAAAAGATAGAAAAAGAAACGGTATTTAAAGATTTTGATGGTCTTATTGATAAGATGTTTAAAACTCCGTACCTCTTTATTCAATTAAGAACAGTAAGGGAGATTAATAATTATACCTTTCAGCATTCATTAAACGTGGGAGCGCTTTCTGCACTATTAGCGAAGTTATATGGATTATCAGAAGAAGAGATTATTCGTATTGGACATGCTGGCTTTTTACACGATATTGGAAAAGCTTTGATCCCTGAAAGCATTCTAAACAAAACTGGAGAATTAACGGATGATGAGTATCAAATAATGAAACGATATCCGTTGCTAGGGCATCAAATTCTTGAAAAGATAGGAATTGATGATAAAGAAATATTAGCAGCCGTATTAATGCATCATGAACGATTAAACGGGACAGGGTATCCAATGAAGAAAAAAGGAGATCAGATTTCCATTGCTGCTCAAATTGTTGCGATTGCAGATGTATATGATGCTATATCTTCAGAAAAAGAGTATCGACAATCCTTTTCCCCTTTTCACGCATATATGGAGCTGAAAAATCTAGCATTTCAAGGAGAGTTAAATCCTGAAATCGTGGTTAAATTCTTAGAATATATTTCTAAGCTAATCGAAGGGAAAAAGGTTCTATTAAATGATGGTCTTATAGGAAAGGTGATTTTCTCTACTCCATATGAACCTAATCGTCCATTAGTTGAAGTAGATGGAAGATTTATTGATTTACGTAAAGAGAGAGATTTATATATTAAAGAGCTGCTTACTGAGCACTAAAGTGTCATTTCAGTGGATGAATGGCATAAGATGGGATAAGATAGTATTGTAAGGAAAGTGGATGGGATATGAACAAAGAAAAAGTAATAGCACAACTAAAAAAGCTGATAAAGGTAGCCAATACTTCTCAAGGTAAAAAACGAATTTATTCTGATTTTTCTAAGAAAATTAAAGTTACCAAAGGAAAGAAAGGCTTTATTAATACATTAAAAAAGCTATATCTTTATTATAAGGATCCTGCTACTAGCAAAGCGAAAAAAAGTATTATTGGTGCTGGATTGTTATATTTCATTATCCCATTTGATATCATTCATGATTATATTCCTATTTTAGGTTATTTAGATGATGGAGTAGCAATAGCATATATTTGGTCGCTTATTAATAAAGAACTAGATAAATATGAGCTCAATAATGATGTTATCATCGATATTACAGCGGAAACGGAAGTAATGGAGGATGAAGAAGCATAAGGAGGTTTATTTTGAGTAAAAAAATTTGTATGACATATCATGAGAATAAGGATATTCAGGCAGGAGATATTGTTGTTATTAAATTGCCCCATGAAGAGATAGAAAGAGAGTTTATCGTCAAAAAATTAGATAATCAATTTAAAAATTTGCCTATTATTGACTATAATGGTGGAGAACTTCTCATTGATCGAAAAATGATATTACGTAAAATAGAGGCTTAAGATATCGCAAGAGGAGAAACAACAATGACAGAGACATGGAGATTTATTGATTTTCAATATTATACACCAGAAATGAATATGGCATTAGATGAGGCATTATTATATTGGCACAGTCAAAAGCAATTTCCTCCAACCATTCGCTTTTATGGCTGGAATCCTCCTACCCTTTCCTTAGGATATTTTCAAAATGTAGAAAAGGAAATCAATTTAGATAAGGTAAAAAAGCATGGCTTTGGATTAGTCCGTAGATTAACGGGAGGAAGGGCAGTATTGCATGATCAGGAATTAACCTATAGTGTGATTGTATCGGAAGATCATGCCAAGATGCCTAAGGCAGTCACTGAAGCCTATCGAGTCATTAGTCAAGGATTATTAGAGGGTTTTAATGCGTTAGGATTACATGCTTACTTTTCTGTTCCTGAAACAAAAGAAGAAATGGAAAAGCTTAAAAATCCACGTTCCTCTGTATGCTTTGATGCTCCATCATGGTATGAACTTGTTATAGAGGGAAAAAAAATTGCAGGAAGTGCCCAGACAAGGCATAAAGGGGTTATCCTTCAGCATGGCTCTATCTTACTAGAAATAGAGGAAGAGAAGTTGTTTGATTTATTTCATTACCCAAATGAACGTGTGCGAGAACGTCTACAAAAGGGCTTTAAGGAAAAGGCAGTTGCTATTAATGATATTTCAGATCGAGTAATAACCTTAGAAGAAGCAAGAACTGCCTTTAAAAGTGGCTTTGAAAAAGGGCTAGATATAAAACTAGAGCCCTATGTACTAACAGAAGAAGAAATGGCTTATGTAAAAGAGTTGGCAAAAAGTCGATATGCCAACGATAAATGGACGTATAGTAGATAATTTGTACTTTATAACGTGCTCCGTTGTCCGCTACCTTTCTTTTAATAAGTAAATAATGAAGAAAGGTAATTCCCAAAAGTCGCTACTTATATAAAATACAAATTATCAGAAATTTTAATGAGAGGGAGCGAAACGATGGCAAGTAAACAAAGAGAGAAGCACCCTTGGCTAAAGATTAAAATCAATACCAATGATAATTATCGCGGCATTAAAAAAATGCTAAAGGCGAGAAAATTACATACTGTTTGTGAAGAAGCCAGGTGTCCAAATATCCATGAATGCTGGGGTGCTCGAAAAACAGCTACCTTTATGATTTTAGGAGATATATGCACAAGATCCTGTAAATTTTGTGCGGTAAAAACAGGATTACCGACTGAATTAGATTTGCAGGAGCCTGAAAATGTTGCTGAATCAGTAAAGGAAATGGGACTTCATCATGCGGTAATTACATCTGTTGCTAGAGATGATTTAAAGGATGGAGGAGCACAGATTTTTGCTGATACGATTAAAGCAATCAGGCGACTTAGCCCAATTACGACCGTAGAAGTACTACCTTCTGATCTTATGGGGGATATAAATAGTTTACAGCTATTAATGGATGCTAGACCAGATATCCTTAACCACAATATTGAAACGGTTCGTAGGCTATCAGATAGTGTTCGAGCCAAAGCAAAATACGTTCGTTAACTGGAATTTCTACGACGTGCGAAGGAAATGCAACCAGATATTCCTACAAAATCAAGTATCATGGTAGGACTAGGGGAAACAAAGGAAGAATTGATGGAAGCGATGGATGATTTACGAGCAAACAATGTTGACATCATAACGATTGGACAGTATCTACAGCCGACAAAGAATCATATACAAGTAGTAAAGTATTATCACCCTGATGAATTTAAGGAATTAAAGAAAATTGCTCTAGATAAAGGCTTTAAGCATTGTGAATCGGGTCCACTTGTTCGATCCTCTTACCATGCAGATGAACAGGTAAATGCAGCAAATGAGCGGATGATTAGTAAATGATGGGAAATAGATGAGAAATAGATAGACCGGACATTCTTATTGTCCGGTCTTGCGTTCTTTAAGGGCCGATTGGTGGCTTACCAGTTACATTCACATTCAATGTCTTGCTATCATCGGATTTTTTAAGCGGATATCCGTAATAGGGATGATAAGCTACATCATATCCAGCTCCTTCAAGCATTTCGGAGCCATAATCGGATTTTAGACTATAGCTTTCGTAGCTAGGTCTGTGGTAATCAAAGCTTTCATACCCTGGGTAAGAACTTTCTTTGTACCCTCCCATACCAGTTTGATAAGGAGTAGGTTGGCTACCAAATGGACTATTTCCTTGGATAGGTCTATACCCTCTTCTGTTTGTGTTAGGTCTTCTGCTTCTGGAACGGGGATTCTTTTTATTGTTATTCATTAAGCTACCAAGCATTCGAAGTAATATTGGAGACAAATAAAATCCTCCTTTCTATAAATTGCGTTCAGTATAGAGTATGCATAAAGAAGATATTTGTAAGGCTGGTAAATATCTATTTTTGTTTTGTATTGACATTAATAAGGTGATGACAAGGGGACGTTTCGTTTGTCATATTTTCATGACAAACGAAACGTCCCCTTGTCATCTAAGCTTTATTCCTTTATTGGGAGGCTTTTTCGATTATATGGAGAATATTAGTACTATTGTTATGTTATTTTATGAATAGGAGAGATGAAATGAAAAATTATATTGAAATGCCAGATATATCCCCCTCTATTATAGATCCTTCATTAATAGAGAACGCTAAAATCCCTCCAAATTCATCCCAAGAGTTAAAGGGAAAAATGGTAGAATACAATAAAGGGAAAAGCTTAATAGCTGTGTTTCCTGTCCAAGAGAAGCATACCAATCCTATGGGTTTTCTTCAAGGAGGTATCCTATCGGCATTATTTGATGATACGGTAGGACCGTTATCCTATTTAATTGCAAAAAGACCTGTTGTTACGACAGGCTTTAACGTACAGTTTATTCGCGGGATAAAACCAGGCGCGCATGTGATTATTAAAGCAGAAGTTGTTTCTAAGACAACGTCTACCATCTTGTTTCAAGCAGAAGCGTTTAATGATAGTGGGAAGCTAGTTGCAATCATGACCAGTCACAATTATATCATGAGATAAAACAATGACATGACAAGGGGACGCTTCGTTTGTCATATTTTCATGACAAACGAAGCGTCCCCTTGTCACCCTCATACGACGATAAAAAAGTTATCATTTTTAAAAGGGGGTTCTTTAGAGCTCTCTTTGTAAAGGCTAGATTGTAATTCATAGGTCCCTTTCTTAGGAAAAATAAATTTAGTATAAGCAAAATAGTTATAATGGCGATAGCTAGGACCAAACATATGAAAGGGTGGGCTTTTTGTTGTGGAAAGATTTTCCCCATCTGGTCCAATTAAATCAATTGTCTCATAGAAACGTTGTTCTGATGTGTTTTTTCCTCTCCAAATATTTACGAGTATAAATTGATCCATTCCCTTTTGTGAGATCTTATGCAACTCATGATGAAATGTTTTCTGCCCATCAAGATTTGTTGTTATATCACGGCAAATGAGACTTGCTTGTAGGATGGGAAATTCTGAGAATAGTTCTTTCCAATCATTTGCCACAATGCTCACCCTCTCCTTCTAGCGTGTTTTTCTTTTATCATTGCTTGAGCTATTCTTTCACAAATCTTCATATGATAGAAGTAATGCTTTTCTGTGAATTCAGTTTCCTTAATCCGATTCGTTAGATAGATAAAATAATCAAAGCGATGCAGAGTAATAAGGATTTGACCGATCGCATAAAAGCTTTCTGGATGGGTTAAATGAATATGCTCTTGTAATAAATCTAGAAATTGTTCCTTCTCTAACTTTCTTAATGAAAATTGAATCAATTGAAAAAGTGCGTCTGTAAATTGACTATTATGTTTAAGTGACATTAGGTAAGCATTAATCGCCTGTTCTGTTTGGTTGACTGCCTCATAAACCATTCCCAGTGCATACCATGCCCGATAGGTCCCTACACCGTCAAAGCTAAAATATTTATCAGGTGTTGATCCAAGAGAAATACATGTCAAAAAGGAAGATACTGCTGTATTCCAGTTACCTTGCTCTAGCTCTACTGCACCCTTTACATAATGTAAATCTGTATAATCAGGAAATAGCTGAATTCCTTTTTTTAACCATGTTAGACATGAGGTATAATCCTTTAACTCCTTTAAAGAAATACAAAGCTTATATAGCGCATCAGAGTATAAGAAATGCTTAGAATTCCATTTTTGTAGAAGGGTTAATAATAATGATTTAGCTTGCTTAAAATTATTTTCTTGAAGATACTCTACAGCCAGAGCATATTGTAAAAAAGGATTATTTTTGTCTCTTGATAACTCCTGTGATATGATTTCTTTATTTCGTTTTTTTTTCTGTTTTTTTTGTATCGTTTGCTCAAGATATCCATAATGGAGAATACGGATATCTGTAGAAATAATTCCTTCATTGCCATATTTGCCGTGTGCTATGATACTGCTAGCGATTTCTTCATGAATGGCTCCTTTAAATCGATAGTTTTTATTGTTACGAAATAGAGATAACCTTGCGTCTATAAGTTTATCTGTTTCTTTCTGACTTAAATAGCTATGAATTCTTAAATAGTAGGCATCTGCTTTATCGTTATGAAGGACTTCCTTTACTGTCTGCTGATCCTCTTGATGAAGTTTTTCATCCGCGTCAAGGATTAGAATCCAATCTCCAGATGCTTTATCTAAGGAAGCATTTCTGGCATCACCAAAATGATTATTCCATGAAAAATGATAAACGGAAGCGCCGTAGGCTTTGGCCATTTCTACTGTTTTATCAGAAGAGCCAGTATCGACAATTACTATTTCATCTACAATATCCTTCACGCTTTCCAGACACCGTTCGATATACTCCTCCTCATTTTTCACAATCATACAGAGACTTAATTTGTTTTTTTCATTCATCTAGTTCACCCAATACCATCTGCTGAAGAATGGTCTCAATTTTTTTTCGTTGCTGTTTTAATAATGTAGCACTTGGGTATTGTTCAACGCCACGATTTAATACCTCGATGCTTTCCTTTAAAGAAAGGAGGATGAGGTTTGATGTTGATAAATATTTTTTCATTTCCTTTGTTTTTCCTTGATAAAAGTTACACAATCCTTTTATTTGGTTAGTTGTATTAGTATCAGCACCTAACTCTATCGCTTTATGCATGAAGCTTTCACAGTGTGTAAACTGTTTTATCTCTAAACAAATTTTCGCTAAGATTAGTAGATGCTCTGCTTTTGATTCATCGTAAATGTGCCTTAGATATAGCATGGCATGATCTATTGATACTTCCTGTAGCAAAATATTTGCTAGCTTGGTTCCTGCTTCTACATAAGCTTCATTAGATTCGATGGCATCTTGATAGCATATTCGTGCTTTTTTCATTTTTCCTAATGCTTCATAGGTACTACCCAGGGCATAATAGGCTTTATAGCTACCCATTCCCTTTTCAGATATATAGTTGGGATGGATAGATTCACCAATAGCTAAACAAGTATAAAAGGGAAAAAGCGCTTCCTTATATTTATCCTGAGCAACTAATACCATTCCTTCTAAATAGAATAGGTCAGGGTAATCTGGAAAAAGCACTTTTCCATCTTCTATAGTTTTAATAGACTTTTTCCAAGCCTGCTCTTTTAGATAGCTGTATGCCAACATTTTATAATAACGACTCACCCACATGGATTTTTTAGATGGAGCTGTTATTTGCTCCAAATGAGTAATCGTCTTTTTATAGTCTCCATCTGCCATATATTCCATAGCGAGATTAAAGCGTTGATAATGATTCAAGGGATTTTCAGTAAGGTGTTTTTCTAATAGAAGCATATTTCTTTTTCTTCTTTCTTTGTTTTTTATAAGAGATTCATGTCCATGATGGATAATACGAATGTTTGAAATTGTCAGCTTTTCATGAGGAATACCAGTTATTTGTTCATGTATTTCTCCTTCAAAACGATAAGAAGGAAGATTTCTAAATAATCGAAGGGATAGAAAATTCTCTTCATGATAGCTTGTAAAGTTTTTTTTTCGATTTAACATGTTAAGAAAAAAACCATCTATTGTTTTTTCTCTTTGAATAAGTGCTTTTAATTTTTGGAGATCTTCCTGGTGTAATGTTTCATCCGCATCTAGTACAAGAATCCATTCTCCTGAAGCTTCATCAAGTGATACATTACGAGCCTTTGCAAAATTATCGTTCCAGGGAATCTGAACCAATAGAGTTGCGTTTTTTTTGGCGATTGCTATGGTTTTATCTGTTGAGCCAGTATCTACGATGATGATTTCATCTACAATATCCTTCACGCTTTCCAGACACCGTTCGATATAAGCCTCTTCATTTTTCACAATCATACAGAGACTAAGCAGGGGAGTGATTTCTTCCATCTGCTCTCACCCTTTTTATCCGTTCATATTCCTTTTGAAGGAGGGTGCTGTCAGGATATTTTTTTAGTCCTTCCTGCAAATTTTCTATGCCAATCGTTAAAAAAATGTCTGCCATGTGATGATAATGTTTTCCAGGAGAGGAGCAAGCAGAAAGAAGTTTTTTTGCTTTTTGTATTCTATTCGTTATCCATAAACTGCTGGCAAGGTATGGAAGTACTTCTTCGTACCTTTGCTGCCCCTTTCTTACCTTAGATAGGTAAGGTGTCCCTTCTTCAAATTGATGGATCATAAAATAACTCATTCCTAATAGATAATTACCTTGCTCATCCTTTTTAGGATTATCCTTCATTAGTTCGATAACGAGGTCATATTCCTTCCACTCAAACAAAGCTTGCACATAGACAATTTTTTCTACAAGCTTGTTTTCATGAAATACCTTTTCATTTAAAAATTCTAGTAAATGCTTTTGATCATTAGGAACCCATTTTTTTATGCTCATGAAAGCTGCTTTATAACGTGGGTTAACCTTAAAGGCTCTTGTATAAGCTGTTAAGGCAGCTTGTATTTTTTCTAGCTTTTCATAGATTCTTCCTAGGTTATAAAAGGCTTTATAATTGGTGATTCCTTCTTCTGTAACATAGATTTTATTTTCATCTGTCGGAAGAGCATCCATCGTTAAGCATTGTAATAAGTCGATGATTGCTTCATTCCATTTACCCTCTGCTTCAAAGCAAAGAGCGCGTATATAATATAAATCGGGATAATCTGAAAATTTCCTTATCCCTTTTGTCAGATAATTAGTGCACTGTTCCCATTGTTTGATTTGAAGTAAGGAAAGTCCTAGCATTTTATAGGCTCTGGATTCATAGCCTGTTTCACCATCTACTCGATTTAGTGCTTCTATATAATAGGTAATAGCTTTATCAAATTGATGGAGTCGTGCATATTCACTGGCAAGATTGTAATATAGGAAACCATCTCCAACATTTTTTTCGATTTCTTTTTGGAGGATCTCTAAATTCCGTTCACTTTTTTTCTTTGCCAAGCTTACGCTAGGAATATAGCCATAATGATGGATAGTAAAGTCTGTCATTGCAAGAAATGTATCTTTGATGGGGAGCTGTTCATGGATAGCTCCGAAAAAACGAAGCTCTGATTTATTACGAAACAAGCGTAGACTGACGCTATTTTCAATTTGTGTTAGGTTTTCGTCTGAATAATTAAGAATTTGGAACAAATAACCGTCAATATCTTCCTCAGCTTTCATGATTAATGTTTGAAGGGATTCACTGTTGTCTAATGTTTCATCTGCATCTAAATATAGAATCCAATCTCCTTTTGCTTTTTCGATGCCAAAATTTCTGGCTTTAGAGAAATCGTCCTCCCATGGTTGATGGTATATCTTCGCTCCATAGCTTAAAGCAATAGAACAGGTATTGTCAGTTGAACCTGTATCCACAATAATAATTTCATTTACATGGTCCTTTATACTTTCCAAGCATGCCTTGATAAAATCCTCTTCGTTCTTTGTTATCATACATAGGCTAATAGTCATTTTGGATCAGCTCCTTGATTTTCAACATTTCCTTTTTCGTCGCATCATCCGTTTTATTACTCCTTAAGCTACTTTGAATAAGCTTTAATGTTTTTTGTAGCCAGATGATATTCCAAAGATAGTAGCCTTGAACACCCATATTGGATTGGTCTAATCGTTGCAACATTTTTTCTGCTTCCTCTAACTTTCCGTTTTGATTGTATTGTGTTGCTATTTTTTCAATATATTCTAAGCGAATATGTTGGTTTTTGATATGTGATAAGATCTGTAGTACATGTTCGACATCATGATAATCAGCTAAGTATTCACCAATTTTTATCCATTGCTCTTCTTCTGGAGATTGAAGAAGCCAGTCAAGAAGTTTGAGTGCTTTTTCTTTCTTCTTCATCCATAATAGATGTTCGATTATTTTTGCTAGTATCTGATAGCCCTTCTTTTGAAGAGGGAGGATGCTTGTATCTTTATCGGTAAGTATCCTTTGTATGTGGAGATACATAACCTTTGTTTCCTTATCTATTTCGTTGCTTTTTGCTAAGTTTTTTATTAATATAGCTGCATTTTGC
>JAENYW010000041.1 GCA_016841555.1 Tepidibacillus decaturensis | reverse complement strand
GTTAATGGAAGGAAATATCAAAAAAATGACGCAAATCCTTCAAGATATCTGGCCAACAAAAAAGGGAAATGTAAATAGTATGTGCAGTACCATTATTGAAATTAATAACAATTATTCAGATGAAAATTCCCTGAGGGAACATGCAAAATACATATTTGAACATATAGAAAGTAAAGAAATTGGCAAGGGGATGTACGCACAAAAATTGGCAAATTATATCGAGTCAGAAATAAATAAAATCTATAATAAAGAGCTTGATCAAATTGATAAACTGGATAAGATACAAAAAGTTTTTAATATTCCAAAGTACATCGAGAATGCCATCCTCTGGTCGTGTGTGGGCGGTGAGCTAGATGAATAAACAAGTAATGGAAGAAGAAATAATATATGTCCTGAAAAGTATGACAAAATTATCTGACTCAAATGTTACGTTTATTAATGATAGAATCAAGGAAAAGACAGAGCAACAATTAAAGTATGTTCTTTCTCCTATTGATGAAAATGTATTTTTAGAGGCATGTGCAGGAAGTGGAAAAACTGAAGTTGTTGGAATAAAAACTGCGTATGAAATTAATAAATGGGATAAGAGAGTTGGTGGGTTAGCAGTCTTAACATTTACTAATGAAGCTACTAAAACAATTAAGAATCGTGTTGAACAGTTTGCAAGATTGCAATCAGTTTATCCACATTATATAGGAACCTTATCTGGTTTTATACATGGGTTTATAGCTCAAAAATTTGGTTATAAATATTTTGCACATAAAAATCAAAATAATGATACATCCTATGCCCTAATTGACAAACATTTAGATATTTACAAAAATCATTGGATAGAAAATTACGTACTTCCAATACAGTATATAACCAGTAATAATCAGAAAATAAACATATACGCTAATCAAATTTATTATGATTACAAAGTCAATGATTATATTATTCATATACCTGAAGATATTGAAATTAGCTTAACAAATTACTATAATTCAGAAAAATTCCAGGAATATGTGAAAGATCTTCGAAAAAAGACAAAAAAAGAATGGTTATTCAAGTTAGATTATATAGAAGACGAAGTCAATAAGGTGAAAATTAAATTCTTAAAAAGTGGATTTGCTAACTTCGAAGATATCAATAATATTGCTTATAAAATTCTTAAAAATGATTCTCGTGTAGCTTCGTTGATCGCTGCCAAGTTTCCAGTAATATTTATTGACGAATGTCAGGATTTATCGTGGATTGAAATTAAAATTTTGGAAAAACTAAGTGATTCGGGATCTATTCTTCATTTTATTGGGGATTTAAATCAATCTATATATGAGTTTAAAAATGCTAATCCCAAATATACCGAAAATTTTGTTTCAAATTTTAAAAGATATGAATTAACAGATAACTTTCGGAGTTGTCATTCTATTGTACAAACGGTAAATCGCATATTGTCCATTAATTTACCGATTAAAGGTCTCGCAGAGGATAAACTTAAAGAAGAGAGTATTTGTTACTTAGAATATGATGATATTAGCTTATTGAGAGAGAAGTATTCAAGCTTTCTAAAACAAGTTAATATTCCTATTAAAAACACTTCTATTTTAGTGCGTCAACAATCCCTGAAGAATAAATTAGATAAAAATGATATTAAAAGTAGACATCTACTAATAGATGCATTACAATTATGGACTACTAAGATTCCTATGTATCAACTTATGGCTCTTGAACTTGCTGGGAAACAACTTCAAAAATGGTTTGGAGGTTCTAAGACAAAAAAGAATTACTACTGTCCAATTAGTATCAGTTCTGTGTATAGATGGAGGATATTCTTGAAAGATTACCTTGAGGCTTTATCTGAATATCCAGTTCTTTTAGATTTTAGCAATAATACTTATAGCCAATGGTATAAGATTTTCAATAAACATTCCTCTAAATTAATTCAAGCGCCATATAAAGGTTTGCAGAGGTATGATAGTGAAGATCGTGACTTCAGCAATTTTCCTACTTATCGTACTCCATCTGGTACAGCACAAGAAACTATAAATATATATATTGATTCAGATAATATTGATTACCCACCAATTAATACTATTCATTCTGTAAAAGGAAAAGATTATGATGGAGTATTGGTGGTTTCTAGCCAGCGAAATATGGGAAGTGGTCACTGGAAGCAATGGATTGACAGTGAAGGAGAAGCTAAAAGAATTGGTTACGTTGCAAGCACTAGAGCTAGATATTCGTTGGTTTGGGCCATTCCAAAGTTAAAAAAAGAAGATAGAATTAAGATCGAATCTTATGGCTTTAAGTCTATTGAGATTGGTAATTACTAAAATAACAAAAATTACACAACATTCACGCAACACAACGACATTCATGTTAAAACCATTACAACAATAGTATTAAACCATACTTTTTTAGGTGGATAAGTAGATTAAAAACTTTAATTATTAGAGTTAAAATTACACTGATTAAGGTTATATTAAAGAGGTGGGTATTAAATGAGTTTATGGGATTGGGTGTAGCCTGGGAAGCTGCTGACCCAATAATTATTATGGCTATTTCAGCGATAATTCTTGGGATATTAGGATTGCTAGTTTTATCAATTATACCAAAAGGTGTATTTAAGGAATTATTTAAGGTATTAGTTATTGTTATTATTTTAGGGGGTTCCTTTATTTCTTTACGTATTGTTGCTACTATATGGGTTTCTTAGTTCGATTCGTTATATTATGCTTAGGTTAGCAATAATTCAATTCACACTTTAAAATAATCAGATTTCTTTAAACAATATTCTTTGTAAAAAAAGGGAGGAGGAAATAACTTGTTTTCAAAAGCAACTATAATGGATATTATGTATCTATTACGAGATATGAATACGAATGCAACGTTAGATACATATGCTTTTAGATATGGATTAGATGAAATAGCCGTAGGTAATAGTAAAGATCAGAAAGTTTTATCTATTGGTAGGTATTTAATTAATAATCCTCAACTTCCAGGGATTTTAAGTGATAATTTAATGTTTGAAATTATTGAGGATGTTATAAGTAAAACAACATCAAGTATTTATTATTTCGAAGACAATGAATTCGTTAATTATCCGCAATTAAGAAGACTTTTACTGAAAGATGGATTTATTATTAAGGATAATAAGCTAATGAGAACTTTTAATTCAGAAATTGATTTTAGCAAAAATGAAACCTTATTAGAAAATATTCTTAATAAATATAATTTTAATGTTGCAAAAGGACATTATAATCAAGCAAATAATGCTTTCAATAGAGGCGACTGGGCGGCATGTAACAGCCAGTTACGTAGTTATGTAGAAGAATTGTTAAATATAATTGCTGAAAGTATAACAGGAATTACCTTTAACAGTAGTCATTATGCTAAAATTTCGCTATCTAAATGTAGTCCACCGATATTTTATAAGCAGCTAAATGAATGGCTAGATAATGGTCAGGGCTATTTTGAAACGTTTTGGAAACGACTTCACCCTGAAGGATCACATCCAGGATTATCAGATGAGGATGATTCAATATTTCGACTAAACCTTGTTCAAATATCTACACTTGAAATTTTAAGAAGATATGACAAAAATTATAATTGATCGTCAAAGACAACCTAGGAGAGAGAAAATATGAATAAGAATAAGAGTGATATAAAATGATCAATCTTTATTATAAAATCAAAATTAAGATACAAGACTAGATTTACACTTTTGATCAAACTTTTTTTAAAATACGTGGCCTACTGTAATGTAAAAATCAACCTTTAGCACTTAATTTTAATCAATCTTTGTTTCAAAACAACATTTAGTTGTCCACTAATAATAAAGTTTAGTGACTCATAAAAAAAGTTCAGTGAAAACCGTGGGTGTATACAGAACGAATCTGTTTACATTCACGGTTATTTTAATACTCAAGGGATTATATCCTGAGCATAATAAGCCTCTACAAAAAAAGAAAAAAATATAAATAAAAATAGCCTAGAAGATATGGGGTGGTTAAGGAGATCTAGGTGGTTATAGAAGTGAGGTGGCTTCCTCTCTAAGGTACATAGGTGTAGCCTCACCTAGGCATATATAATCCATGTTCTTCTTAGTGTTGAATACAACATAGGTGGTTTATAGCCACTTGTGAAAGAGATAAATAAAAAAATATAGATAGAGGAATTCTGCAACGTTTTTAAATCCCACCTTATTCCATATTTTCACCAGACTTTATTATGATTTGACAATATTAAGAGGTGCTATAACAACCTTTAGTCAAAATTAAAAGAGGACTAGACGCATCCAGTCCCCTTAAGTGTAAGCCGAAGCTATACACCGCTATTAATTTTATACTATGATACAACATTTTTATTTATTCGTAAAGCAAAGCTTATATGTAATTTTTCAGCCCATTTATTTTATTTCTAAAATCTGAATCCATTATTAACGTGTGGACAGGTATAGGAATTGTACTTCGTAATCTTTCTGATTCAGAAAATAATCTCTTTATGATTTTTCTTAATTCAGTTTTTGATAAAGATATTTGGTATAATTAGACATCAAAATTTACATGGTACAGTTACAATGAAAAAAGTTATTTTTTTCTTCATTTTTTTTTGCCTTTTTTACACGGAAATTTGGCTATACTAATATAGTAATGGAAAACAAGATAATATAAATCGCTACTTGTTTATGAAAAACTCAAAGGAGTATCTACTATGAAAATGAAAAAATTAAGATGGGCTATTTTAGCAATTCTATTAAGTGTAAGTGTAATAACAGGATGTGGGAAAGAGGTTAAGATAACTAAAGCATTAGAAATAGCAACTTTAAAAGGACCAACGGGAATGGGTATGGTACAGCTTCTTGAGGAAAAAGAGGATGAGTATCATATTTCAATTTACCAAAGTCCAGATGAAATTGTTGGAAAGGTAATAAGTGGTGAAGTAGATATAGCCAGTGTACCATCTAATATGGCAGCTGTATTATATAACAAAACCAAGGGAAATATTCAGCTATTAGGTGTGAATACAATGGGTGTACTTTACATTGTCGAAAATGGAAACAGCATTTCTAGTCTTGAGGATGTAAAAGGAAAGACAATTGTTGCTAGTGGTAAAGGAGGAACTCCCGAATATGTACTTAATGATTTACTCCTTAAAGCGGGTATTGTTCCTCAAAAGGACGTAACAGTGGAATATTTGGCTAATCACACGGATGTAGTCACCAAGGTTGTGACAGAAGAAGGAACCATCGCATTGCTTCCTGAACCTCATGTAACCATTGCAAGTAATAAAAATAATAAGGTTAAGGTAGCTTTAGATCTAAATGAGCAGTGGCTACAAGAAGAAGGTGGCGAGTTGCCTATGGGTGTTATTATTGGACAAAAGAGATTAACGACTGAACGTGAAAAGGATGTAGAGCTTTTTCTCAATGACTATGAAGCATCCGTAGCTTTTGTTAATGAAAAAATGGAAGAAGCAGCAGCCCTTATAGAGAAGCATAAGATTGTTGCAAACAAACAAGTAGCCATAGCAACTATACCTCGTTGTCATATTGTCTATAAATCAGCACAAACTGCAAAAGGAGAAATAGAAACCTTTTATAAAATTTTACAAGGGATTAATCCTCAGTCAATAGGAGGGAAGCTGCCTGATGAAGCCTTCTATTATAATAAATAAGCTTAGGCAATTTATTATTTTTAGTATATGGCTATTCATTTGGCAGCTTGGTCATTTTCTTGTAGGAAATGAATTGCTTATTCCTTCACCGTTGAGTACGCTTATTAGGCTTGCTGAAATGCTGCAAACGATAGACTTTTATAGACAAGTAGCAGCCACCTTTTATCGTGTATTTGTAGGTGTGATGGTTTCTTTAGTGGTAGGAGGAATAAGTGCTTTATTAAGCTATAAGATTAGATTTATTGATGAACTGTTTAAACCTATGGTTACTTTTATGAAGACCACCCCTGTGATGGCCATTATTATTTTAGCACTGTTATGGTTTAAATCAGGTCAGGTTCCTATTTTTGTCTGTTTTTTAATGGTTTATCCCATTATATATACGAATGTTTTAACAGGATTAAGACAGTTAGACCAGTCCCTAATAGAACTTAATAAGGTATTTGAAGTAAAGCCTGTGCTTCAAATAAAGGAGTGTTATTGGCCACAGCTTATTCCCTACTTAAAGGCAGCCCTACAATTAGCAATAGGGATAGGGTGGAAAGTGGTTATTGCGGCGGAGGTTTTAGCTGTGCCTTATTATGCCATGGGATATGAGCTGTTAGACGCAAAAATTTACTTAGAAACCTCTGAAGTATTTGCTTGGGTGATAGCTATTATCATATTAAGCCAATGTTGTGAAGCGATGGTTAATCGTATGTTAAATAGAAAGGAAGCAACCTATGATTATCATAAAGGATCTATCTAAAAGCTATGATAACCTCATTGTACATCAACGGCTTAATGTAAAGATTAAGGAAAATCAAATAACAAGCTTATTGGGTCCTTCTGGTTGTGGCAAAACTACCCTATTAAGAATTCTTGCAGGGTTAGAACCCTTCGATAGTGGTGAGATTATAGGTGTGCAAGGAAAGAAGATAGCCTATCTCTTTCAAGAAGATCGGTTAATGCCATGGCTAACTGCAGAGGAAAATATTGCTTATGTGCTAAAGAGTAAGTATATGAAGGAACAAGTTGAAGAAAAAATAGATAGCATTTTTGAACTCATCCAATTACAAGGTTATAAGAATTATGGGATAGATAAGTTAAGTGGTGGTATGAAGAGAAGAATTGCTTTAGGAAGAGCCTTGGCCTATGATGGTGAATTACTTTTACTCGATGAGCCTTTTAAAGGTTTGGATGATGCGTTAAAAGAGAGCTTATATGAGGGGGTCAAGGCTTATTTTGCTCAAAAACCATGTACTGTAATTAATGTAACCCATGATAAAAAAGAAGCAGAATATTTAGGTGAGTATATTTATTTAGACAGTAAATCATTAATAAAAGCATAATATAAACAAAAAGTGCCACAATTATGGCAAACAGACTGACAAGAAACGATTTACTTGACAATAAATCCTAAGATTTACCGTCGTCGGTTAATTCTCCGCTTTCCCATATTGGAATGGTATCACCGAGATACTTAGGTTTTGCTTTTAATATTCCCGCCATAATAAATGCCTTGGCTCTTGCTCCTACCTCTCTAGCCCTGTAATACTTCATGCCTGGGTAGACATAAGTATCAGCTCCTACTCCAGTAGCTTCTATTCCAAGCTTTTCTGCAATATACAGCGCTCTTAAAACATGATACTCCTGTGATACGATAATCGCTTTTTTTACAAGAAAAACGTCTCTTAATCGATAAAGACTGTCGTAGGTATTGAATCCAGCATGATCCATAAAAATATCTTCCCTAGGAACACCTTTTGCTTGCAGATAGCTTCTCATAGCATTTACTTCATCATAATCTGTTCTTCCGTGATCACCACTTACAATAATTTTAGACGCTTTTTTCAACCTGTAAAGATCATACCCGTAGTTAAGACGGTCAGCCAGCATATCGGAAACTCTTCCGTTAGGATACACATAAGCTCCCAGCACAATAATTGCATCCGATTCCGGTGCTTCGTCTACAGTTAGTAGATTTCTAGAACCGATACTGCTTACATGGTAATCTATAAAAAACAATAATGTAGCTAACAGTATCGCACCTATTAATAAAATAAACGTTAATTTCTTCAATATCATTACCATAATTACGCCGCTCACCTCTAACTACTGAAATTATTCTCTAGTATATTCACGTTAAGTATACTCTTAAAGAAAAGAATAGAAAAGGATGAGGGGACAGGAATCCATACTGCAATATTTAGAAAAGCTTTATTAAAAGTTGAAAATGCTATTGGTATTGACAAAAGATTTAATAGTAACTATAATGGTTACAACGGTGGTGATGCACATGAAACAAATAAGTACACGATTTTCTATTGCTGTGCATACCCTTTCCTTGATTGCTATTATTCCGAATGATTGTACTGGAGACTTCATTGCAGGAAGTGTAAATACAAATCCAGTAGTTATCCGAAGAATAATGGGTATGTTAAAGAAGGCAGGGTTAGTTGATGTACGTCCAGGTGTAGGAGGTGCTTCACTGCTCAAGGCTCCAAACGAGATAACACTCCTTGATGTTTATCGGGCTGTGAATGTGACAGAGGAGAACCAATTATTTCGCATACACGAAGACTCAAATATTAATTGCCTGGTTGGGCGGAATATTGAGCGAGTCTTGCAAGAAGAATTGAGAGACGCTCAATCCGTAATGGAAACAAGGCTGGCTCAAACGACACTGGATCAACTGATTAGTAAGTTTAAATAAATAAAAGCTCCTTTTAGAGCTTTTATTTTACATATATGTTGTAACTAGTTAAGTTATAACAATATAGATTACAACAAACGAATGGAGGAATTTATAATGAAAATTTTAATTACTGGTGCTACTGGCAAACTAGGGACGAAGGTGGTAGAAACGTTATTAAAATCTGTACCAGCTAGTCAATTAGCTGTAAGTGTTCGTAATCCAGAAAAAGCAGAGGGTCTTCGAGCTCTAGGAGTAGATGTTCGTCAAGGGGACTTTGACCGTCCAGAAACCTTGGATACGGCCTTTGCAGAGATTGACAAAATATTAATTATTTCTACCGATGGGGATAATGAAACTAGAATTCGTCAGCATACGAATGCGGTAGAAGCAGCTGCGCGTGCAAAAGTAGGTTTCATCGCTTATACAAGTGTAGGAAATGCAAGTAAAAACAAATTGTTCCTTGCTCCAGTACACCGTGCTACGGAGGAAGCAATCCTAAAAACAGGAATTCCTTACTCCTTTATACGAAACAATTGGTACTTAGAAAATGAGATTGCTGCATTTCAGGGTGTGCTTGCAGGGGCACCTTGGGTAACATCTGCTGGAGCTGGTAAGGTTGGTTGGGCATTACGACAAGATTATGCAGAGGCTGCGGCAGCAGTAATGACTGGGGATGGACATGAGAATACAATGTATGAGCTTTCTGGTAAGCCAATGACACAAGAAGAATTGGTAGATATTCTTGGTACTGTTTTAGGTAAAGAAATCCCTGTGCAACAGGTTGATGATGACATTTATGCTGACATTATGAAAGGTGTGGGTGTACCTGAACCTATAATTCCTATTCTTGTAGCAATTCAGGTTAGTATACGGGAGGGTTCATTGGAAATAGTAAGCAACGATTTTGAAAAGCTGCTTGGGCGACCAATAACGCCAATCAATAAGGCATTGAGTCAAATTGTTAATGAAATCTCCCAGCTCTAGTCTAATACTTTATTAGTTGCTGTGCAGAAATTAATAAATTTCAAGATTTACCCCTTTGGATAAAATTATCTAGAGGGGTATTTTTACGCTCAGATCAAAAAGATATAGAAATATTAAATATTTGCAATATTCACAAAAAATAAGGAACAAGCAAACAAATAATTGAAATAGTGGAATATAAATAAATGAGTCAGGAAAATGAAAGGGAGGGGTTAATGGATGAAAAGAGGATTAAAATGGGGTGCGGCAAGTTTGGTTTTGATTATCCTCTTAGTTTGGGTGGGGGGATATTGGTATCTTCACAAAAGTATTGCTCCAGTTCAGGGTACCTTTCAATTATCAAATATTGATGAAGAGGTAAACATCTATTTGGATGAATGGGAGATACCCCATATTTATGCGACATCAATGGAAAACGCTTTCTTCGCCCAAGGTTATATACAAGCAAAAGATCGCCTGTTTCAAATGGATTTATCCCGAAGGGCAGTAAGGGGAAGAATTTCTGAAATATTGGGAAAGGATTTCGTTGATACGGATAAGTTTTTTTTAACGGTTGGTTTTATGCGTGCAGCGGAAAAAAGTGAGGAGATCATTTCCGAAGAAGGAGCTAAATATTTAAGCAGCTTTGCAGATGGAATTAATACATATATTACAGAAAATAAAGAAAACCTTCCCCTTGAATTCACATTACTTGGTTATGAACCAGAGCCTTGGGAGGTTGCAGATTCATTAGCCATCGGTAAATATATGTCTTGGGTATTGGGTGGCAATATGGAAACGGAGCTTCTGCTAATGTCCCTAGCGGAAAAACTAGAGGAAGATAAATGGAAGGATATATTCCCTTCCTACCCAGAGGATGGCATCACCATTATGAAAAATGCTTGGCAAGAAGTAGATAGTACGACGGAAACGACAGAAAGTCTTCTTTCCTTCACAACTATGTTAAATCAAAGTTTTTTAGGTGAAAGGGGATTGGGGATAGGTAGTAATAATTGGGTAGTTAGTGGTAAGATGACAAAATCAGGCTATCCGATTTTAGCCAATGATATGCATCTAGAAATTAAAGCACCTTCTATATGGTATCAAAATCATTTAAAAGTTGAGGGTAGAATGAATGTAAGTGGGGTCATATTCCCTGGTGTCGCTGGAGTGATTGCAGGGCACAACGAGAGGATTGCTTGGGGATTAACCAATTTAAACCCCGATGTACAGGATTTATTTATTGAAAAACAAAATCCAGAAAATCCTCATCAATTTCTTTATCAAGAAAAATGGGAGGATGCCGAAGTTGTGAACTATTCTATTCCTGTAAAAGGGGAAGAGAACGTTCCGTTAGAGGTATTAATTACCCGACATGGACCAATTATTTCTTCTATTTTTGATCAACCAGAATCAGTTCCGCTAGCTCTTCAATGGACAATGCACCTTCCAACCGCTGAGATGGACACCATTATTGGGATGGGTCAAGCAAATAATTTACAGGAATTTATCAACAGTTTGGAGCATTTCAAAGTACCTGCTCAAAATTTTGTCTATGCAGATGTAGATGGGAATATTGCCTATAGAGGCAATGGATTGATTCCGATTCGGAAAGAAGGAGATGGACAGGTACCTGTTCCTGGCTGGACAGGAGAATATGAATGGAAAGGGTTTATTCCTTATAATGAACTACCTACAGTCATTAACCCTGATGCAGGATTTTTAGTGACGGCGAATAATAAGGTGGTGGATGATGCATATCTTTATTTCATCTCTAATGAGTGGGCACCACCATATCGTGCACAAACTATATACAATTCACTAAAGGACAGAGATAATTTTACGTTAGAGGAAGTGCTTGATGTTCAGAGTAGTCAAGAGAATTTACAAGCCAAACTATTAGCCCCCTTCATTACCGAAGCTTTGCAATCTAAGGAATGGACGAAAAACGAAGCGAAGGCCAAAGATTTATTGCTCAACTGGCTTAATGATGATCCACAAGATTTAATGGAAGAAGTAGGGCCAACTATATACCATACATTATATATTCAATTAATTAAAAATACGTTTGCTGATGAAGTTGGAGAAGAATTCTTTGGAGAGTATCTAGAATCCAATTATAATATTAAGAACACCTTAGATCGATATATCCAAACAGCTTCCCCGTGGTTTGATGATATAAGGACGGAGAAAACCGAAGGCAAGGAAGCTATAATAAGGAGAGCCTTTCAGGATACAGTTGTAGAGCTGGAACAAAGAATGGGTAATAACATGGAAGAATGGCATTGGGGAGAGGTCCATACAATAACCTACGACCACCCATTAGGATCACAAAAGCTGCTAGGTTTATTTTACAATAAAGGTCCATTTCCGATTGGTGGAAGCACAGTCACTCCTGCTGCGGCTTCATTTTCTCTAAGTAAACCATTTGAAGTAACATCCTCAGCACCATGGAGGTATGGAGTGGATATGGGAAATGTAGATGGAGGATTAGATATTTTATTCGGTGGAAGTGCTGGACATCCCTTTTCTAAGCATTATGATGATCAAATAGATTTGTGGTTGGAAGGCCAGTATAAGCGTATGTGGTTGAATGACAACGACATCAAAGAAGCCTCAAAGGGGAAAGTGATTACTTTAACACCTACTTCTAAATAGGATATTGGGCTTTATCACAATTAAAGAGCTCGTCAGTTGGCGAGCTCTTTAATGCCTATCTTACTATTAATCCTCTACTTCGTCTGTTAATTCATTCAGATCAAACTCTTGAATCAATTCATTAATTACTGTTTCAAGTGCCTTTAGTTCTCCTTTTAAGGTTTCCTGCATAGATTGGTATTCCTCTTGCTCTAACTGTTTTTTTAATGTTGCCTTTCTAACATAAAGTCTTTCTAAGAAGTTCAACAGTTTCCCACGACGGAATGTTTGTGCTCCAACCCCTTTTCTATAGTACCCAGGCATATCTTCATGATAATGTCTGCCTCCTGAATGATGATGTTCAGATTGATAATGTCCGCCGCCACCTCTATTTCCTTGTTTACCATTTCCTGAACCTCCATGTCCACGTCCGCGATTTTCCCCTTGTCTAAAAGACATAATAAAACCTCCCTTATATTTTGCATACCTTTGTATACATAAGTATACAACAGAAGAAAGTGATTCGCAAGCATGCTCTGAAAAAAATTCAAAAAATCGCAACAAATTATGTGAAAAAAATCACAAAGAGGATGTATAATATATTATATGACTGGAGATAATATATGGTTAACTTATCGATTTAGTACTAATAACTATCTTCAAAAGGCTAATATTGTTTCTTTTCGTAAAATAACTAATATGTGAATTAATTAACAAAGTATAGATAAGGAGGTTAGTAGGATGAAACAAACAATTTTCTGTGATTGCAAGACGGATGAAAGGTTAGAGCAAGTAAAAGAGGTAATACAATCCTTGAAAAATGTAAAAGGGGCCCTAATACCAGTACTCCATAAAGTACAAGACCTATATGGGTATCTTCCTGAAGAAGTGATAGAGGTTGTTTCAGCAGAGTTATCTATTCCAATGGCAGAAATCTACGGCGTTGCCACCTTCTATTCCTACTTTTCTTTCGCTCCAAAAGGAGAGCATGTAATAAAGGTATGCCTTGGTACAGCTTGTTATGTAAAGGGTTCACAAGCACTTTTAGATAAATTAAGTAATGAGCTTCATGTACCAGCAAACGAGACAACGGAGGATGGGAAGTTTACCTTAGAGGCGACCAGGTGTTTAGGTGCTTGTGGGTTAGCTCCAGTTTTGATGATAGACGATGAGGTATACGGAGAATTAGTACCAAGTGATATTCCTAGAATATTGAAAAAGTATAAGTAAATGAGGTGAAAAAAATGAAAACAATGATCGATCTTCAAGGGATTCAGGAGCGTATAAAAGCGCAAGTGAACCAAGGAAAAAATAGAGCAACAACTCGTATTGTTATAGGTATGGCTACTTGTGGAATATCTGCAGGTGCTAAACCTGTTTATCAAGCATTAGTAGATGAGGTGCAAAGATTAGGATTAAACGATGTTACCATTGACCCGACTGGATGTATAGGTGCTTGTCGATTAGAACCGATTGTTGAAGTAATTAGACCTGGTGAAGAAAAGGTTACCTATGTGGAAATGACACCAGAAAAAGCAATTCAAATAGTGAAGGAGCATCTCATCGGAGGAAAAGCTGTAGCAGAATATGCGATGGAGGTATTAGATAAACAGTCTAAAGACAATAGAATTGCTCTAAGAAATTGTGGAGTAATTAATCCTGAGAATATAGATGAATATATTGCCTTTGATGGTTATAAAGCACTAGAAAAAGTATTAATGAAAATGGATACGAAGGAAGTAATAGAGGAAATAAAAAATGCTGGGTTACGTGGTAGAGGGGGAGGAGGTTTTCCAACAGGTATCAAGTTGGATTTTGCAGCAAAGCAAAAAAATGATCAAAAGTATATCATCTGTAATGCGGACGAAGGAGACCCAGGAGCATTTATGGACCGCTCTGTATTAGAAGGAGATCCTCACTCCGTCCTTGAAGCGATGGCGATTAACGGCTATGCCATTGGAGCAAGTAAAGGCTTTATCTATGTTCGGGCAGAATATCCGGTTGCCGTTCAAAGATTGGGAGTTGCTATTAAGCAAGCAAAAGAGATGGGTGTATTGGGAGAAGATATTTTAGGAACTGGCTTTGATTTTGATATAGAATTACGACTCGGTGCAGGAGCCTTTGTTTGTGGAGAAGAAACAGCACTTATTCATTCGATTGAAGGAAAAAGAGGGGTTCCAACTCCTAAACCTCCTTTTCCAGCAGTAAGTGGTTTATTTGGTAAACCAACAGTAATTAATAACGTAGAAACCTTGGCAAATATTCCTCCCATCATATTGAAGGGGGCAGATTGGTTCAACAAGATAGGAACAGAAAAAAGCAAAGGAACCAAAGTATTTGCTCTAGGAGGAAAAATAAACAATACAGGACTTGTAGAGGTACCAATGGGAATTACCTTAAGGGAAATCATATATGACATAGGTGGGGGAATCCCAAATGGTAAGAAATTCAAAGCAGTACAAACGGGAGGACCTTCTGGTGGCTGTATTCCTGCTGAACATCTTGATGTACAGCTTGATTATGATTCCCTAGCATCACTTGGTTCC